>JAXJYT010000029.1:0-14186 GCA_036306845.1 Acutalibacteraceae bacterium
AACCGATGAACCGAGACCTGCCTCGTTAGAGAAAACGCCGCGTTTGAAGCCTTGGGTTACAACCTTGCTGATGACAGCACCGATACCGCCGCCAACAAAGGCTTCGGGCTTGAATGCATTTACGAAGATAGCCTTGAATGCGGGAAGAATAGCGTTGTAGTTTATGCCGATAATTGTAAGACTTCCTAAAACATAAAGAACTACCATAAAGGGAACAATCTTTTCGGCAACGTTTGCGATACGCTTAACACCGCCAAGTGTAATGATAGCGGTAAGAATCATAATAAGCGCACCTAAAATAATATTGTAAAGTGAAACGCCGCTCATAACTTCAATGCTCGAGAGTGCGCTAACATCAAATGCGGCGGCAACGTTGGCAACAATCTTGTTTACCTGACCCATACTACCGATACCGAAGGAAGCAAGCATTGTGAAGATACAGAAAAGTATCGCCAAAACTTTACCAATCCATTTGCAGCCCTTTTTCTTACCGAGACCGTCTTGTAAATAGTACATAGCACCGCCCGACCATTCGCCTTCGGAATTTTTGCGGCGGTAATAAATACCAAGGACATTTTCAGAGAAGTTGGTCATCATACCAAAGAATGCGGCAACCCACATCCAGAAAACCGCGCCGGCACCACCAATACAGATAGCGGCGGCAACACCTGCGATATTACCGGTACCTACAGTTGCCGCAAGCGCAGTACAAAGCGCTTGGAAAGGGGAAATAACACCCTTTTCTTTTCTGTGCTTTAAAACATTTTTGGTAAACATATTACCAATAGTTTTTTTCCACCAAAGACCTATACGGCTAATCTGAAAAAACTTTGTGCAGACGGTTGTAAGAATACCTGTTCCTATAAGAAGTATAAGACCAAACATACCCCATACAACACCGTTGATACTGCCGTTGATTTCGGCAATTTTGTCAAGAATCATTTTGACATCTCCTTATAAAAATATTAAAGCCGTACTGCAAAAGCGCAATACGGCAAAAGTAACAATAATACCCCTAAAGTAAAAAGGGAATAAAAGCTTTGTCCTTTTGCCTGAGAGATTCACGCATTAGTGCGTATTGCCCCTTCGGCACCCGAATTTAATCGGACTTCTCCAAAGTGCTATCAGCATACAGTCCTCATCCATAAAGACACCTGAGAGTGTTACTCCTTCGGTCGCGCAAAGCGCATTTCCTGTAAGCCTCACATAGCTATTAAATTTAATAATGGTATTATACCATAACTGTAGAAAAAAGCAAGATATATTTTAATTTTCTTGTATTTTGTATAAAATAATATGTTTGTGTCAGATTAAATCGGGTAGATTTATTATCTTTGCTGAATTAAAATGAAGAAAATTAACCACCCTTAACCGTTACGGTTAAGGGTGGTTTGCATATTGTAGATAATTGCTTAAATATTATTTTTTATAGATACTCATCTTCGGGTAGGTTGATGGCAATAGCAAGGTCATCAAGCTGATTTTGGTCAACCGCCGCGGGTGCGCCCGACATAAGCTCGCTCGAGGTTGCAACCTTCGGGAAGGCAACAACGTCGCGGAGTGAATCGGAGCCGGTCATAAGCATACAAATTCTGTCAAGACCGATACCCATACCGCCGTGAGGTGGTGCGCCGTAACGGAAGGCGCCCGTAAGGAATCCGAATTTTTGCTCTGCCTCTTCATCCGAAAGTCCCAGTGCGCTGAACATATGTCCTTGAAGCTCGGGGTCGGTGATACGGATAGAGCCACTTGCAAGCTCGGTACCGTTAAGCACTAAATCGTATGCATTAGCGAAAACTTTTTCGGGGTCACTGTCAAGATACTGAATGCACTCATCAAGCGGAGAGGTGAATGGGTGATGCATCGCATCCCACGAATTTGTTTCTTCGTTATATTCAAAGAAGGGGAATTCGGTAATCCAAAGGAAGTTATACTGCTCGGGGATAATATCGAGGCGCTTTGCAACAATCTGACGGAGTGAACCTAAAACCGAAAGTACGGTTTTTTTGCGGTCGGCAACGATAAATATAACGTCACCGCGCTCGGCTTCGGTACGCTCGTAAATAGCCTTCATTTCATCCTCGGTCATAAACTTTGCAAAAGAGCAGGTGGGGGCTTCATCAACCCAACGGATAAGAGCAAGACCCTTGGCGCCGATGCCCTTTGCTTCCTCGGTAAGCTTGTCGATTTCTTTTCTTGTGTAGGTGTCTACCGCAGATTTTGCATTGATAGCGCGTACTGTACCACCCGATTTAACGGTATCGGCAAACACGCCGAAGCCACAGTTTTCAACGATATCTGAAATGTCCTTAATCTGCATACCGTAGCGTGTATCGGGCTTATCCGAGCCATAGTTATTCATAGCATCGGTATAGGTCATACGCGGAAGCGGTGTAGGAATATCTACGTCAAGCACGTCCTTAAATAGACGCTTAACATAACCTTCGGCAATAGAAAAAACATCATCACGCTCTACGAACGACATCTCAAGGTCAACCTGAGTAAATTCGGGTTGGCGGTCGGCGCGTAAATCCTCATCGCGATAGCATCTTGCAAGTTGCATATAACGGTCAAAGCCCGAAAGCATCAGCAGCTGCTTGTACATCTGCGGTGACTGCGGAAGCGCGAAGAAGCTACCCTTATGAACACGGGAGGGAACGAGGTAGTCACGCGCACCCTCGGGTGTGGATTTAATGAGCGTAGGAGTTTCAATCTCGATAAAACCGTTTTCATCAAAATAATCGCGTGTAACCTTTGCGATTTTATGGCGCATCAGTATATTTTTCTGAAGGTTTGCGCGGCGAAGGTCAAGATAGCGGTATTTAAGGCGCAAATCCTCCTTAGCGGCTGTATCGGGAAGAATTTCAAAAGGCGGAGTCTGTGATTCACCTAACACCTTAAGTGTCGTAACCTCAATCTCTATATCACCCGTTGCGATTTCACGGTTTACCGATGAGCGCATACGAACGCTACCCTCAGCCATAAGCACGTACTCGCTGCGGATTGCAAAAGCCTTGTCGAAAATGCTCTTTTCGGTATTATCGTCAAAGGCTAACTGCACAATGCCTGTGCGGTCACGTAAATCGATAAAGATAAGGCTGCCAAGGTCGCGTTGGCGTTGTACCCAACCGCAAACGACAACCTTTCTTCCTATATCCTCTTTAGTAAGGGTACCGCAGTAATCGGTACGCTTCATACCGTTCATTCTATCTAATTTCACTGAAAAAACACCTCTAAATTACAAAACTAATCATTTAAGACTGTATTCTCTAAATCGGAAAAGGTGAGGGCAAACTGTAACTCGCAAAGGGTATCGCAAAGCTTATTAAGCTCTACATCCTGCGTTTCACCGCTTGCCATATTCTTAAGCACCGCGGTATTGGTTTGCAGTTCATTGTCACCAAGCACTAAGTGGAATGCGGCGCCGATTTTATCTGCATATTTCATCTGCGCCTTAAGACCTCTGCCACAAACGTCGGTCTGCGCCTCAAAGCCGTACTCACGAAGCGCAGTGCAAAGCTCGGTAGCCTTTATAGCGGCGGCTTGTCCCATAGGCGCTATATATATGTCGCACTTCTTAGGCTCGGGTAGGGGAGTGTTCTGGTTTTCAAGCACCAACATAAGTCGCTCGATACCCATACCAAAGCCCAATGCCGCAACCTGAGGACCGCCCATCTGCGATACAAGGCCGTCGTATCTGCCACCGCCGCAAACGGTAGACTGCGCCCCGATGTCACCCGATACAAATTCAAATACCGTACGGGTATAGTAATCAAGACCTCTTACAATCTGCGGATTTACGGTGTAATTTATACCTGCGGCGTTAAGATGCGCTTTTACACCCTCAAAATGCTCTTTACATTCATCACAAAGAAAATCAAGAATTACGGGTGCATCAGCCGCAATACCCGAGCATATAGGCGACTTACAGTCAAGTATTCGCATCGGATTACGCTCAAGACGCTCACAGCAGGTGCCGCAAAGCTCATCAGTCTTCGCAGAAAAATATTCTTTAAGTGCTGCGTGATATTTTTTACGGCATTCGGGACAACCAATCGAATTGATTTCAAGTGAAATCTTTTCAATGCCAACCGAATTTAATACCTGACGCGCAAGAGCTATAACCTCCGCATCGGCGGCGGGTGTTGCCGCGCCGAAGCATTCAACACCGAATTGGTGGAATTCACGAAGTCGTCCTGCCTGCGGCTTTTCGTATCGGTAGCAACCGCCTATATAACAAACCTTTACGGGAAGCGCGCCGTTTACAAGGCCCTTTTCAATGGAGCTTCTTACGACACCCGCAGTAAGCTCAGGTCTTAGCGTAATAGAGCGACCACCCTTATCCTCAAAGGTGTACATTTCTTTTTGTACTACATCAGTAGTATCTCCAACACTTCGGCTAAAAACTTCAGTGTGCTCAAAAACGGGTACGCGTATTTCGCGGAAGCCGTAAAGTGATGCTATCTCAAGCATTTTCCCCTCAACAAACTGATATTTATAGCTTTCAGCGGGAAGTATATCGTTAGTGCCCTTAACGGCACGGTTGATTTCTGCCATTTTAAATACTCCGAATATTAAGAATTTTTAACAATTTCGCGCCAATCAAGATCGCCGCGTTCAAGACCGTGGATAAGCACCTCGGCAGTAGCAATGTTAGTTGCTACGGGAATGTTGTGAACATCGCAAAGGCGCAAAAGTGCATTTTCATCAGGCTCGCTCGGCTTTGGTGTGAGCGGGTCACGGAAAAGCAATAGAAGGTCGATTTCATCACAACCGATTCGGGAAGCAATTTGCTGAGAGCCGCCTTGAGCGCCCCCTAAAAAGCGGGTGATTTCAAGACCGGTAGCTTTGGAAACGGTTTTACCCGTGGTACCTGTGGCAACAAGGTTGTGTCTGCTCAAAATACCGCAGTAAGCAATACAAAACTGTACCATAAGTTCCTTTTTAGCGTCGTGTGCGATGAGTGCGATGGTCATTTTAAGTACCTCTCCTTTAAGTTGAATGTTTATATTTTTTTAAGGCGCGGAAGCTTTATTTCCTCACCTAAAATGCGTTTTGCAATGCGGGTAAGCGCCTTTTGCGCCTGACCGCGTTTTTTAAGCTTATGAAATACAGGTAACATCATAAGCTCATCAGACTGTGGAACAATTCCCAATAGTCTGAAGCCCGAAATATCAATTATATCATCAATATTACTGTACATACCGCTTTTTATATATTCAATATTAAAGCGGTTGATAATAAGGCGTGGCGCCTTCAGTGAAGACGGTATATTATTACATACCGCACCCGCGTCACGAACGGATACAGGGTCAGGATTACATACTGTTAAAAACTGCGTATCTTTACCAAGAGACTGATAAAGTGTGAAATCCATACCCGCGGGAAAATCGAAAATCACTATGTCGTAGTTTTTTGTAACACGCTCTGCAAGGTCTTTAAGCTGAGCAAAGTTTATAGATCCGATACCTTGCGGCGCAGGGATAACCTTTATGGAAGGGAAGCGTGGTACTGTATAGGTAGCATCGGCAATATCGGTGCCCGTGAATATATCGGATAAGTCATATACAATATCGCTGTCAATCCCTAAAATCAGATCAAGACAACGAAGTCCTTCGTCAAGGTCAACAAGCAGTACGCTTTTGCCCATACATGAATAGGCGATAGCAAGACCCGCCGATACGGTGGATTTTCCCGTGCCGCCCTTACCCGACGTGGTGGCAATACAAATACCCATATATTCACCCCTTTAAATAAAAATACATTAAAATATTTTATCACAAAAGTAAAAATGTGTCAATTTAAAACTACGTAAGGCACCTTATCGTTAGCGTTGTTGTCATCGGCAAAGAAATACGCATCAAGCAGACTGCGTGCCAGAGTACCTGCCGAAAAGCTTGAATTTGCATGTTCAAGTACAATGGATACGGCAATCTCGGGTTTCTCGTACGGTGCGAATACTATAAAGGTACTATGGTCCGCGCCCGTATTAATCTGCGACGTACCGGTTTTACCGCCCAGCTTAATAGGATAATCACCAAGCGCGGTGCTACCTGTACCGTCAACGGTAACCGATAGCATACCTTCCTTAATAGCGGCAATATTCGTGTCGCTGATTTTTACCTTGTTTACAACCTCTGGCTTACTTTCCTTATATATCTTTTTAAGGTCATAAGACGTAACACTATCAATAAGCGTAGCCTTATAGTGTGTGCCGCCGTTTGCAAAGGTTGCGGCATAATTTGCAAGCTGAAGTGGGGTGAAGGCGTTAAGCTGACCTATAGCAATCTGTAGGGTGTCACCACCAAAGCCGTCGCTTGAAGGCTCACTTAATATACCGGCACTGTCGTTTACCTCAACACCCGTTTTTACACCAAGACCGAACTGCTTGAAGTAGTCGGTAAGCGTAACTGCGCCAACACGGCGACCAAGCTCAAAGAAGAAGTAGTTGCAACTCTTTGAAAGCGCCGTTTTAAGCATAATACTTCCGTGGCGGTGCATACAACGCGGCTTATAGTCTTCAAAATAACTGTAGGTGTGAACGCAAACGATGCTTTCACCGATGTTATAGTGTCCGTTTTGCATAGCTGCGGTAGCAACGATGGGCTTTATGGTAGAGCCTATCGGATAAACGCCCTGAAATGCGCGGTCTGTAAGCGGCTTTCTGCTATCGTTTAATAGTGCATTGTAGTTTTCCGAAAGAGTTGCTGAATCGTAGGTAGGATAGTTTGCCGAGCATATAACACCGCCCGTATTGATATCCACCATAACCGCCGCGCCTGCGCGCGCGGTACCGCCCGTAGACTGCAAATTAAGAATAATTTCTTCAAGCTTGTCCTGCGCGGTGCGCTGAATTGATTTATCAAGGGTAAGCATAACGGTTTTACCCGCTACGGGGGAACGGGCAATCTCGGTGTCTACGATATTGCCTTCGGCATCAATATAATATATAATTTCGCCATCCTGACCGCGCAGATATTCCTCTGCCCAAAGCTCAATACCGCTTTTGCCAACCTTATCGTTATATGAATAGCCTTTGTCCTTATACTTTTGACCTTCTTCCCAGTCCTCCTCGTAAATAGGGCCCACCGTACCGATAAGATTTACCGCAAGTGAGGTGTCGGTATAGTGGCGGAAAGGAACAACGTCTACGGTAACGCCGTCAAGCAAAAAGCCCGACTCCGAAACCTTGCGCATAAGCTCTGTAGGAACATCCTCGGCAAAAACAAAGGGATATGAGATAGAGAAATCGGCAATTTCCATACTGTAGCGGATACCCATAATCTTGCGTTGCTCGTCGGGACTGTAGTCTTCAAGCTCATATTTCTTTATCATTTGAACGACACAGTTGTCGGCGGTAGCATAATGGGCAAGCTCAAGCGTTTTTAAAAGCTTGTCAGTTTTTTCACCCTCTATAAAGCTATAGGGCGCCGAAGCCGTTATTGGCAGCCTGTCGTTATATTCCTGATTAGATTCTATCATCAGGTTTACAAGGGATAAAATTACGTCGTTAAGATTATCCTTAACGTAAGCCTTGTTGAAAACTATATTATAACCGTCACGGTTAATGGCAATTTGTCTGCCGTAACGGTCTAATATCTCACCGCGAGGAGCCTTGAGCACCGCGGTACGCGCCGTTGTACTGCCGCGGTTGGCGGAATACTTATCGGCATTAATAATTTGAATTGAATAAATACGCGCAGTATACGCGATTATCAGTAATATCAGTAATACCGCAAGGACGGTAAGTGTTGTTTGGCGCTTTCGCGTAAACGGCATATAAATTCACCTCATTTTGCAAGAAATTTTTGTAGATAATAAAGCGGCACTGCAAACAGTGACGTGTAAACCACCGAAGGAATTGCAAAGCGCATAATGTAGCCAAGACTGGTTTCTAAACCGCCAAAGGCAAAGGAAATAAGCCAACGCGCAGTAAAGTAAAATAATGCGCTGAGTAAAACCAATGCGATAGCCGAGCGGTAGTTGTTGTTAAACAAGTATCGAACAATAAGCGTTGCAGCAAGAGAAATCACAAAGAATAAAATTGTATTAAAGCCAACGGGGGTGCCGGCGGCACTGTCGGCAAAGATGCCGATAACAAGTCCCGTAAGCGCCGAAGCGGTTTCACTTGCGAACATCGAAAAGCAGACAAGCGCCGCTAAGGGAAGCATAGGATTTGCAGTTGCAATTTTTATGGTAAAGGAATCGTTATACTGCAAAAGCAGAGCAAGTATAAAAATAAGGAAATTTACTGCAACGTAAGAAAACTTTATTTTTGTGCTTGGCATATTACTTATCCCCCTTGCCAACGGCGATGCCGCCCTGACCTTCAAAGGAGGTAATAACCATTACGTTTCGTATCTCTTGTATGTCGGCAAAGGGCTTGACCTCGGCAAAAATAGAGGTATTGTATTCATCGCTGCCAATAGATTCTATCGAGCCTACAAGCAGACCTTCGGGGAATATACCCTCACCCGAGGTTACGATGTAGTCACCAATAGCCACACTGCACGAACGCGAAAGGTTAGCAAGTCGGCACAGTCCCTTTTCGGCAAGCGCCAACTGACCCGTAATTATACCCGAATCACTCGTTCGGTTATCAAGCGCGCCAAGTGTCAGCTCGTGGCTTAAAATTGTGGTTACCTTGCAGGAGGTAAGACCAACCTCACCTATATAACCAACAAGACCGCTTTCTGTGATAACGGGGTCATAACGCTTTATACCCGCAAGTGAGCCACGGTTAATCACGAAGCTTCCGTATGGGTCATCGTTATCACGGGAAATAAGTGTGGCAGGGGTAAATTCAAAGTCGGGGTTATTTTCCTTTATGCCAAGATATTCTTTATAAAATTCGTTTTGCGCCAAGGTATCGTTATAATCGGCTATCTGTTCGCGCAGTTCCTCAATCTCGGCACGAAGCTCGGTATTTTCAAGCATAATTTCGTTACCCTGATTATATGCGGTAAAAAGATCGGATACCGCATCGGATACTGCCGTAAAAGCAGAGCGGAACGGTTGCGCGATAGCACTTGCAATATCGGTTTGCGGTGCCATGTGCGTGCCCAATATACCGAAAACGGCGATAACGGCAACTACGCACAAGAACACCGTAAGAATTACCTTGAATTGACGGCTGCGAAAGAAAAATCGCATCTTTATTACTCCTTAAATTTTATCTGAAACGCTTTCCGCGGCGGAACACGTAGTTCTGGAAGCTATGGTCGGTGTCAAGGCGTTTTAGTGTGCCAAGCACTACACAGTCGAGCGGATTTGCTGCAACGCTTACGGGCATACCCGTTTCCTCGGCAATAAGCTCAGGCAGACCGCGAAGCAACGCGCCGCCACCCGTAAGGGTAATACCGCTATCAATAATATCTGCCGCAAGCTCCGGCGGTGTTTTTTCAAGCGTGGTACGAATGGTGTCTATAATCTGTGAAATCGGGTCGGTCATAGCGCCGCGCACCTCTTCAGAGCTTAGCGTAATGTTTTTGGGAAGTCCATCCACAAGGTTTCTGCCCTTGATTTCGATGGACATCTCAACCTCCATCGGTCTTGCCGAGCCAATATCAAGCTTTATTTGCTCTGCCGTGCGCTCACCAATAAGTAGATTATGCTTTTTACGGACGTAGTTAATAATGGCTTCATCAAGGTCATCACCCGCAACCCTTATTGATTGCGCCGTAACGATGTCACCAAGTGAAATAACGGTAACCTCACTTGTACCGCCACCAATATTTACAACCATACTACCTGCGGCATCCCAAATGGGAAGACCTGCGCCTACAGCCGCCGCCATAGGCTCTTCAATAAGGTCGATATCTGTAGCGCCCGCCTGCTTTGCCGCATCGTAAACGGCGCGGCTTTCAACCTCGGTAACACCAACGGGTACGCAAATTACCATTCTTACACGCGAAAAGAACGAGCCCTTCATTGCCTGATTTACGAATCTTTTAAGCATAGCCGCCGTAACGTCAAAGTCGGCAATAACGCCGTCCTTCAAAGGTCGTACCGCAACTATAGAACCGGGGGTACGGCCAATCATATCCTTAGCCTCTTTACCAACCGCGCGCACTGCGTCGTTGGTTACGTCATAAGCTACAACCGATGGCTCACGCATTGTAATTCCTTTGCCCTTGATGCAAACAAGCGTGTTTGATGTACCAAGGTCAACGCCAATATCTCTCGTAAACATATATCAATACTCCTTAAAAGCCTTTATCGTTCCGGAATTACAAGCTGTAATGCGGAAGAAATGTTGCTGATTTTCATTTTATCGGTGCAGGCGGAATATTCGCCGTCAAGTGTCCAGGGAACATCGGCGCCGCCTTCAACAATGATTTCCTTTGTTTTAAAGAACTCTATACCGTCACGGTTAAGGTCCTGCCGCAGAATACCGTCAACGATACTCTGGAACTTAACTATGGTATCGGGGTTTCTGATAAGTAAAACCTCAAAATAACCGTCGTTAAGATTTACGGCAGTCTCCTGAAATTTAACTATACCGCCAACAGACATAGAATTTGTAATGGCGCCGAATAAGAAGTCGCCCTCAATAACACCGCCGTTGCAGGTGAACTTAAGGCGGTGCGGCTTGATATTACCGAGGCTTTTAATACCCTCGAAGAAATATGCCGCGCGGCCTAAAACGTTTTTGATGTCCTGCGGTGCGGAATACGAAGCCTCGGTAAAGGCGCCGAAGGATGCCGTATAGGTGAAATATTTATCACCAAACTCACCTAAATCGAGCAAAATGGTACGGTCGGATGTAGCATCGCGTGCCGCTGCCGCAATATTTTTTGATATATTAAGACCCGATGACCATTCATTAAGCGTACCCGACGGAATGTATCCTATTTTACACTTAATGTTACTTTGCATAAGGCCCGTTATAACCTCGTTAAGCGTGCCGTCACCGCCACAAACAACGATACGGTCGTATTCATCGTTTTTTAGGTTTGAAACCCTGACTGTAGCATCACCGCGAGCCTTGGTGGGATACACCGTAACTTCAAAGCCCGCAGAGGACAGAATTTCGGTAACGCGCAATAATTCACCGCGCATTTTTGCTCTGCCCGAGCAGGGATTAACGATAAGAAGAAGTTTTCTTGTTTCCATATTATTCCTCCTGTTCGTTTCAGCGGTAATCAATGGGTAAGGTGGCGGTTGCATTAAGGGTGACGTCACCGATATTACCGCTAATATATTCGTAATAGCCTTGAACCCCGACCATTGCCGCATTATCGCCGCAATATTTTAGCGGGGGATAATAAAGCTTTATGCCACGCGCTTCACAAACCTCCGTAAGTCTGCGGCGAAGCTCAGAATTAGCCGAGACACCGCCTGCTACCGCAAGGGTTTTGTAGCCGCTGTTTTCCAATGCTTTAAGGGTTTTGTCGATAAGTATGTCGCAAACGCGCTCGCGTACCGTTGCCGCAAGCACGGGAACGTCTATTTCTTCGCCCTTCTGGGTTTTGTTGTGAACAAGATTTATAACCGCCGTCTTAAGCCCCGAGAAGCTAAAGTTTAATTCGCGCTCGGTATGAGGGAAGGGGAGCGGATATTTTTTCGTGTCGGATACGGTTGCGATTTTATCGAGCGTTACTCCGCCCGGATAAGAAAGTCCAAGTGCGCGCGCCGTTTTATCAAAGCATTCGCCTGCCGCATCATCTGTGGTGCCGCCAATCGGCACAAAGCTCGTATAGTCGCGAACTTCGGTGATTATGGTGTTGCCGCCCGATACGGTAAGACATAAAAACGGAGGCTCAAGCTCCGGCGCGGCTATATAGTTTGCCGCAATGTGTGAACGAAGATGATGAACGGGAATCAGCGGCACGTCAAGAGATAATGCCAAGCCTTTGGCAAAATTTACACCCACAAGCAAAGCGCCGATAAGTCCCGGCGCAAAGGTGACCGCTATGGCATCAATATCGCCATAAGTAATACCTGCCGCGGCAAGAGCATCATCACAAACGTGGGAAATTGCTTCGGTATGACGTCGGGATGCAATTTCGGGAACAACACCGCCATATATACGGTGCTCATCAATTTGTGTTGCAACTATATTTGAAAGCACCTGTCTGCCGTCTGTAACGGCGGCAGCGGTTTCGTCACACGATGATTCAATAGCCAGAATTTTCATAAAGAATTAAAACCTTCTTGTCATTATTATTGCATCCTCTGTGGGATTGCGGTAGAAGTTTTTGCGAAGTCCTTCTACCTTAAAATCGTTCTTTTCGTAAATGGAAATTGCCACCTTGTTAGAGGCGCGGACCTCAAGCGATACAAAATCCAAGGCAGTTTCATTTTTTAGCGCAATTACACGCTTAAGCAGTGCAGTGCCGATGCCTTTTGAACGGTACTCGGGAAAAACGGCAACGTTTGTAACGTAGCCTTCACCCGCAATTATACTGATACCGATGTATCCGCAAATCTTGTCACCAATCCTTGCTACAAAGAAAAGCGTGCCGGCATTCAGCGATTCCAAAATAGATTTTTCACTCCACGGCTCTGAAAAACAAATTTCCTCAAGCCGCGCTACCTCGGGTATATCATCGGGCAGCATTTTGCTTACTGTAAATTCACTGAAAAAATTGTCATCAATAAGCTTATCAATGGCGCTTATTATATTATCACGACAAGCGCGATATGCATCGGTGTCGCTGCCGAACGGGTCAATGATACCACCGCCCAAAACACTTAACTTTTGCAAATCGGTGCCCGCATTAATAAGCGCTGCCGCGTGGGAATTTGACATACAAATTAATCTATCGGCATTAAGGTCATCGGGTGATATAACTTTGGATAAATGCGCAGAAATATCAATTCCGATTTCTTTCATTACCGTTACCGAATTGTGACTTACTTTATCACCGTCCGACATAAAGCCGCGACTTTCTACAGTTATGGGTAAACCCTTGGATTTCAAGTACCCCTCTGCCATAGGGGAGCGGCAGGTGTTACCGCTACAAACGAAAATAACCTTCATTATCCCTTTGCCTCAAGCCAGTTTTTTCCACTATGCGCGTCGCACACAAGCCTTACCTTAAGACTTGCGGCGCTTTCCATTTCTTCCTCTAATATACGGCAAGCCGCATCAGCGCAGTCTTGCGGCGCTTCAACGATAAGTTCATCATGCACCTGTAGTATAAGTCTTGCGGCGGGTATTTCACGGGCAAGTCGTTCACTGACCTTAATCATAGCAATCTTGATTATATCGGCGGCGGTACCCTGAATAGGAGCGTTGCGGGCAACGCGCTCGCCAAATGCACGTAGCATACCGTTAGAGGATGAGAGCTCGGGCAGATAACGCCTTCTGCCGAATGCGGTGGTAACGTAGCCGTTTTCCTTTGCTTCGGCAATAACTTTATCCATATATTTAGCGACACCCGTATAGGTGTTAAGATAGCCCTTAATATAGCGGTCGGCTTCGGCGCGCGAAACACCGATATCCTTTGCGAGTGAAAACGCACCGATACCGTATACGATACCAAAATTAACCGCCTTGGCGCGACTTCTCATAATGGGGAGTACCATATCAATCGGGATATTGAACACTTCGGATGCGGTAACGGTATGAATGTCGGTGTCGCTGTTAAATGCATCTATCATAGCCACATCATCGGCAATGCTTGCAAGCACGCGAAGCTCAATCTGTGAATAGTCGGCATCGCAAAGCACAAAGCCCTCACGCGAGGTGAAGAACTGTCGTAGCTTTCGACCTTCTTCGGTGCGAACGGGTATGTTTTGTAAATTTGGCTCAAGCGAGCTTATTCTGCCCGTACGGGCTTCGGTCTGATTAAAGGTTGAGTGTATGCGACCGTCCTCTGCTACCGCGGAAAGTAATCCGTCGCAATAGGTGGATTTAAGCTTTGAGAGTTGGCGGTATTTAAGCACCGATTCAACTATTGGAAAATCATAGCGAAGTGATTCCAATACGTCGGCATTAGTGCTGTATCCACTCTTGGTTTTTTTCTTTGCGGGAAGACCTAACTTTTCAAATAAAACCTCACCCAACTGCTTGGGAGAATTTATGTTAAATTCTATTCCCGCCATAGTGTAAATTTCACTCTGGATTTCTTCTATGCGGTCAGCTAATTCCTCGCCTTGTGCGCGAAGACCGTCGGTATCTACCAAAAAGCCGTCTGCTTCCATCTCGGCAAGCACGCGGGCAAGCGGCAATTCAATAT
>JAXJYT010000030.1:0-12211 GCA_036306845.1 Acutalibacteraceae bacterium
AGTATACCTTTTAATTAAACGAATTATAAAATATACATAAAATTAATAAAATATTTTATTCCCAAATTGGCTTAACATTTGCTATAAGCAATTTTAAGATATGATTATTGGGAAAGGAGGAAAAACAAATGAAATTCACAAAGAAAAAACTATTTGTTGCAGCATTAGCAGTTTGCCTTATCGCTATCCTTTCTATGGGATCACTCGCATGGTTCAATGCTAATGATGAAGTAACCAACATCTTCAACGTTGCAGACAGCGAAGGCCCCAGCGATTCTCCTGAATTCAGCATTAAGGTTGAGGAAACAAAGAACGACGGCACAACCGGTACGACCAAAACCAACACCTATAATGATGTTCTTCCCGGTCAGAAGATTGCCAAGGACCCCAAAATAACCAATACCAGCACTGAATCTGATCAGTTTGTTCGCGTTAACGTTATCATCAGCAAAGCTTTTGCTGACCAGATAGCTGAAGCACAGGGCAAGTTTGATGCAAACGGCGACGTTGCTCCCGAACAACTTGACTTCTCCAAGCTTTTTGATGGCTTTGATGCTACAAAGTATGAGGACACACGCGAGTTCAACACAACCGCGCTTGCAGATTATTACATATACGCATACTATCTTAAGAATAAGCTTGCTATAGACACTCCCCACACTGTTTTCACAAACGTAAACATCCCCGGAAACTTTGTTCAGAGCGATATGGCATTCGGTCAATTTGGCATCAACGTTAAGGCTGAAGCACTTCAGACCAAGTACATCAAGGGTACAGACGGCAATGATGTTACTACTGCATCTGCAGCATTCTCTGCGGTTGGTTGGGAAACAGGTTCAAACTACGACTACCCTGCTTCTAACTAAATTTTGATTTGGATTGTGGGGTTAAATATTTTAATCCCACAACCGCAAATTTAAGGAGAAATTTCAATGTTCAATTCAAAAAATACAAAACGTGCTCTTGTTTCCAGCACAATTGCTCTTGTTGTTTGTATTGCAATGCTTATAGGCTCCACATATGCGTGGTTTACCGATAATGTAAGCAGTGCAAATAACATTGTTAAATCGGGCAATTTGGATGTTGAATTTGAATATTCCACAAATCTTAGCACTTGGAACAAGATTACCGAAAATACAAATATATTTAAAGAAAACACACTTTGGGAACCCGGATATACCGAAGTAATTTATCTTAAGGTTTCCAACCTTGGCTCGCTTGCTCTTAAGTACAATTTAGGCATTAATGTAGTGAACGAGGTTATCGGCAAAACAAAGGATAATGCTGATATTAAGCTTTCTGATTATATACATTTTGGTATAAAAGAGAATCCTACGGTTGCTTATGCAAATGATGAACGTGAAGTTGCGCGCGCTGACGTCGCCGCAAACGCTAATAAAATTAGCGCAGGCTACACAAAAACCGGTACTCTCGAAGGTAAAACTTCAACTGAGACAAAGGCTGATATTTTAGCGCTCGTAGTTTATATGCCCGAAACCGTTGGCAATGAAGCTAACCACAACGGTACCAACATTCCTTCCATTAATCTTGGTATAAATGTTGTTGCTACTCAGATGACTGCCGAAGGCGATAGTTTCGGTACCGATTACGATGCATTAGCAACGTATCCCAACGGAACCTACACCGCTCCTGCGGAGGATTTCACCGACGATACTCCTTCTGACGGCACCTTTAAATTTGAGAACGAAAACGGCACCTTCAAGATTAGTGGTAATGAGGATAACACAAGCAACACCGCAAAGGGTATGTTTAAACCTACTACCGCACACGCAGGCACAAACTCCATCGCTCTTAAAGCCGACGGTAAAGAGCTTGTATCCTACGATATTAAGGTTGAAAACCATGACGGTGCAGTTAAGGTTGAAATCTTCTTGGGCAAAAATCTTATCAACGTTCAATTATTCCACGACGGTGTAGCAGTTGATGCTTCTGAATATAGCTATGATGCCGCTACCGGATTTGTAACGTTTGAAACCTAGAATTTCTCAATATTTGATTTTGCTTTTATTAACCCTGCTAAAATAACTGCAGGCAACGCTTTATCCGATATAATTGCTGAACGTGATGAGATTAAGCTAACACAAGATTTAAAATTAAGCGGTACTATTACCGTTCCCGCGGGTAAGACGTTTGTTCTTGATCTTAACGGTAAAACCATTTCGGGTGAAACTAAAACACCCAGTGGCTCTATAATTTCTTTATTTGACGTTCGCGGCACGTTAATCGTTAAAAACGGTAAAATAACTGCTAAACACGTTGATTCCGATATGCAGTGGAGCAAGGCTTCTGAAATATTCTATGTTGGATTTGGCGGTAAACTTGAACTTGCCGATGCTACACTTGAGCATTTAGGCGGTACGGCTATGGCATATTGTGTTGATATTGTTAATGCAGATGGCGCTACATTTAACGCTACAAATGCTACCATTAAATCAACATATATTCCCGTTCGTGTTTTCAACAACAGCAATGGTATTAGCAATGTTACCATCAAGAATTCTACGATAGACGGCGTTAGCCGCTCGTTCTGGGTACACATCTTCACACCTGCAGATAACAATGGTGAATATAAGGATGCTACTCTTAATCTTGATATCTACAACAATGGGAATACCTATATTTCGGCTAATCCCGAAAGAATCATTGAATTCGGATTTGATGAGCCTTTGACCTATAACGGTAAGGGTGAGGTTATGAATGCTGCCGCTATTCAATATGAAGCTAGTAAGGGCGACAATGAAATCACTTTAGGTGGCGACATTAATCTTAATGACGGTCCGATTATTATTCCCGGACTTAATTAATCTAATTTATTTTGCTTCCCATCCCATAAGGATGGGCGGCAATCAAAGGGTATAATATATATTGTACTCTTTGATTGCCGAAGGACTATTATTAAAAAGGAGGTTACAACTGTGGGAAAATTAAAACTTAAGATTTTAGTAATTTCGCTTATTACTGTTGCCGTTACATTTGTTATGCAGGAATCACTTGCATATTATACTACCGTTGGCACAGCTACCAATGTTGTAACCTCGGGTGAGATTGCATTTAAAATTCACGAAACCACAAATCAGGGCACACCCTTCCCCACCGAAGGCGTTTATATAATGCCGGGTCAGATTGTTAGTAAGCGCGTGAGTGTTGAGAATGTTTGTACACACCCATTTTATCTTCGTGTTAAAATTGTATACGGTATAAATTCCGACATTCTTCCCGCGAAGGAATGCTTTGAACTTAATATTGATCAGACCAACTGGGTACTTAACGAGGATGGTTGGTACTACTATCAAGGTATCGTTGAACCGCAAACTACTACACCGTATGTTTTTTCGGACGTCACTATGGTAGGAAGTCAAATTGATAACCGTCATCTTGGTAAAACACTTAGTCTTTCCATTGTAGCTCAAGCTACACAAAGTGAAAACAATCCAATAACCGATAACAAATATCATACCGCTTTTGGTTGGCCGCAGGAATAAAGGAGGGGCGATATGAAAAAGATAATTGCGTTATTGGTAATATTTGTAATTTTCCTCTCGGGCGTAAACGTATATGCGGCAGACGCTAACGTAACCTATAGCGGTGATGCAGGTGAGTTTGTATTTGCCCCGGGCGGTGATGAATCACTTACCGATTTATTTCCAAATTTCAAGGATGTAATGCCCGGCGACAGTATTCATCAAAAAATCACCGTAAAGAACGAAGCATCAAATAAGGTTAAGGTTAAAATATATATTCGTTCATTAGGTGCACACGCAGATAGCGTTGATTTTCTTTCAAAGCTTAACCTACGTGTCGCAAAATCTTCTGACAACAAAATGGAGTATATGTTTGATTCAGCAGCCTCCCTTCCTGCCCAATTAACCGAATGGACAGAGCTTGGCACACTTTATTCGGGCGGTACTGTTAATCTTGACGTTTATCTTGATGTACCTTATGCACTTGACAATACGTATGCCACTAAAATAGGTCTTTTGGATTGGGAATTCAAGGTAGAGGAATACCCAATCGAATCGGGTGACCCCAAACCGCCACAGACCGGCGATAGTTTTAACGTCAAGCTTTGGTTAACAGTATTACTGTGCTCTGCTACAGTCCTACTTATTATTTCCGTCTATCGCAATAAAAGCATAAAAAGCACCTAAAATCATAAAGGAGGGTCTGGTATGAAAAACACATTAAAAAGTAAATATACAAAAATTGCCTTGGCCCTAAGCCTTTGTGTTCTTATTATGTGGGTGGTTTTAGGTACCGGCACATCACTTGCTTGGTTTACCGATAAAACATCCGACCGCAGAAATGTATTTAATATAGGAGATATTGATTTAACTGTTTCGTATAAACCGTATAATAGTAATGCTGACTATATTTTAATGGATGATACAACAAATATTTTTGATGATGATGCGCTTTATGAACCCGGATACGTACAGGTTGTATATCTAAAGATAAAAAACACAGGTGATATACCTTTTGATTTTAAAACTGCAGTAAGCGTTGCCGACTTTACACCCGGAACAAACGTATTTTTACAAAGTTTTAATCTTCAGGACCATCTGCGATTTGGCGTTATTTTTGCCGATAACGTGATCGACCGTGCAAACGAAGATATACTCGATAATCTTGTAAAAGACCGCTTAACAGCAAAATCTGAAGCTGATTTGAAATTTAAAGAAAAAACGCTTAATTCTTATTCTTCCGAAACACTCTCACTTGACGTTGGTGAAGAAGCGTATATGGCACTTGTAGTACGCATGCCCGAGGACGTTGGTAATATTGCAAACTATCGCAACGACAATCAACCCTCTGTAAAGCTTGGTCTTATTGTTAAGGCTACGCAACACGGCTCACCTATAGAATAGACTGTTTTTAAAATTCAAGAAAGAAGGAGCTAATTGAAAAAATTATATTTAGAATATTTTCATATTCCCAAGCACAGTAAAGTAACCGAAGAGGTGTTCTTTACAAGAATTACAATGTCAATTATAATAATAATTGTTTGTATGATTTCAATGTCGTTTGCTGCGTACGGATATTTTGCTCACGGCGTATATACCCACGAAAACTGTATTGTTTCGGCAAATTATTCATTGGATATTATTAATATTACCGATGGTGACGTAGCTGTAAACGAACCTTTGCAGATAAATAAAACGACCACTTTCAAGGTTACTGTAAGCGATATTACTACTTCATCGGTTGGTTACCTTAAAATATCCGTTATAAGTGATTTTAAGAACCATGACGGCTCCCCCATTATACAAACCTTCTATACCGAACCAATCTGGCGTGAAGATGATACCGAAAACAATAAGGTTAAATCGCGTGAGATTACCGTTACTGTACCCGACGGTAAAAGTATTAAAATTGCATTTACTGATGAATGGGGCAGTTATTCAGGCATACCGATTGCTAATAATTTAATTGGTGAAGCGGATATTAAATATGATACAACTTTGACTGAACCTAATGTTAATACTGATTTACAAGACTAAAAAAACCATCACACTGTTGTGTGATGGTTTTTAAATTATTTAAAGAAAAATTGTTGTTGCAGACAGCCTTTACTGCTTCCGCCAACGAATGCCGTAAACTCACCCGCTTCGGCACCATAAGTCATATCGGCACGCCAGAAGCTTATCATTTTTTCATCAATCGTAAAGGTTATAACCTTGCTTTCCCCTGCTTCAAGGTGAATCTTGTTATAATCCTTTAATTCCATAACGGGACGTACGACGCTACCAAAATGGTCCTTAATGTAGAACTGAACAACCTCATCCGCGGCAATGCTACCAGCATTTGTAACCTTAATAGAAGCGGTTATTGTTTCGCCGCTTGAAAATTCAGTTGCAGATAGCTTGAAATCATCATACTTAAAGGTTGTGTACGAAAGACCGTGGCCAAAAGCATAAAGCGGATATGTAAGCTCATCAATGTAGTTAGATGTCATAGAGCGCTTCTTCTGAACCTCCATACCCCAACAAGGACGACCTGTACGGGTCTGATTGTAGTAAATAGGACACTGACCAACACTACGCGGCCAACTCATAGTAAGCTTACCCGACGGTACCTTATCACCAAACAACAGTGAAACTGCCGCCTTACCGCCCATGGTACCTGGTTGCCACATACAAAGAATTGCGGGACAAATATCGTTAAGCTCTACAACGGTAAGCGGTCTTCCGCAGAAAAGTTCGGTTGCATACCAAAGGTGCAGATTTTCAAGCTTTCTTGCCATAAGGGCATTCGTACCAAAAAACAAATCGGGCAAAAGACCGCAATCCATCATATCAAGCTCAAAATTACCCGGTACTGTACCCGTAATGCACTTAAAACCTGATTTTTGGAGTGACTTAATATCAGTAAGATTTGGTGCTATTTTACTGCATTTACAATTTTCTTCATAAAAAAGCTTCCATTTGCCGTCAAGACAAATTTTCAAACAGTTTTCATTCATTGAAACAAGCCTCCAAAAGCTACTTATTGTTTTTAGGTAAACAACACTCTGTAATTTCAAGATTTCCTTCTGCAAAAAGCTTACCGTTTATGGTAATTGGCGCAAAGAAATATTCACCGCGCTTAATTTCACGGCTGTATTCCCCGCACGTAAGCACACCGCTACCACCCGTAACAACATAAACCGCAGGACAAGGCAGTTCACGGCGTTTACCCTTTATTTCATAACGGTTTACCGCAAAGCAGGGTGTATCATCATAGGTGATAAGATGTGTAACGTCGCCATTCTTTATATTAGAGCAGGATGCCGCCTTTAACGATTTTTCCATACTGTCAAGTCCCATATCGAAGCACTTAAAAGCATCATCGGGAGACAAACCTAAATACTTTTCGTTATCGTTAAGTACATATTCACCACAGGTGTTTTCGGGTTGAATTGTAAAGTCGGTAGGCTCTTGTACCTCAAGCAATAAACAGTTTTTACCGATAGCGTGGATAGCCTTACCGGGAATTAAGAACACGTCGCCCACCTTAACGGGAATCTTATTAAGCATCGAAACCAAAACAGATTCATCCTTATCGAAAGCGGCGCGGAATTCTTCTTCGGTATAGCTATCGTTAAAGCCAAAGTATATACAAGCATCCTCACCCGTGCCTAAAATTATCCACGATTCAGTTTTACCGTATTCACTGTTAAAGTATTTTCTGGAAAATTCCTTATCGGGATGACATTGAACAGGCAATCTTATAGAACTGTCAAGAAGCTTAACAAGAATGCCAAGCTCACTTCTACCCTCACCTAAAAGTTGCTCACCGTACTCACGCAAAACATCATCAAAGTATTCTCCGCTTTCAAGCCTTGATACGCCCTCTTTATAGATTGTACTACCTTCGTTAAGCGCAGTAACGTTAGAGCATACCCATTCTTCAGGATAATAGCCTTCCGTACTGTCATCACCCAAAAATTCAGCAAACTGCTTTCCGCCCGTATAAATACGGCGGACACGGTTCTTTTCAAAGAAAATAGGCGCGTTTATATTCATAATTACTCTCCTAAATAATGTACCATTTTATTTTGCGCTGTGTCAATATCAGAAAAAATTTCTGCCGCAACCGCACCGAAAAGCGCGGCGCCATACGCCGCCTCCTCCTTGTGTGCGGGTATATCAAGGGACAATGAAAAACGTTCCTTAAGATACTCGCGTAACGCAAGACTTTTTCTCACAGCATTACCCGATGCTACCATACGAACCGCTTTTTTACTCGAAGCTTCGCACATTTCACTGTAAAGCGTAAACAGTTCTTCTGCCATACCCCACAAAAATCCGCGCGTAAGATTTGCAGGAGTGAAGTTTTCTTCTGATATTTCGGAAACACTTCCCCTTATATCAGGATTACGGCGCGTACCGCAAAATCTTGTGTCAACCGCAATCGGATGATTTTTCAAATCCTGCTCGGCAACCGTATCCATCATCTTATAAACGTTATCGGTATCACCGCCCAAAAGTGCGGCGCAATCCTTAAAAAAGCGGTGCAGTAATGCAAACGAGCGTCCGCCGCAAAGCGGTGCGCCAACGAGCAGATTTTTCGTATTATAAAGGGGTCGAAGCTCAATATTTCCATCCGCATAAAGCGCATCGGTTATTAACGAAACCTGACTTCCCGTACCGATGTTAATAAGCACGTCGCAATCACCCTTAACCGAACCCAAAATACTTGCCTGATTATCACCGATTGCAAGCGATACGGGAATACCGTTAATGTCCTTACCGGCTATGTCTATATTACTTGAGGTCGTGGACATAAAGCTATAATCAACACCAATTTTTTCTAATGCAACCTTATCAAAGGCAGCTTTTTTTATATCAAAGCATCCAAAGCTTGCGGCATCACTTGTGTGCATTATCGGTGCAGTATTTCCGCAAAGCTTCATAACAAGATAATCGTGTACGGTACACATTGTAACCGCATTTTCAGGTGCGTTGCCCTCGCAGATATTTACAAAATGTGTTGTAAGTCCGTAGCCTGATGCCATATTATAGCCCGTAAGCTCGGATAAATACCGAGCATACGTAGTACCTTTATATTCCTTCTGACCCGATGCATCCTGCCAGGTATAAAGCGGTGATACCGCATTGCCGCAAGCATCACAGTATACGATACCGTGCATCTGTCCTGTAACGCCTATAGCGGAAATGTTGCCGTATTCGGCAACCAATTCATCTTTTATTTCAAACATTTTACCGACTATTGCATCGGGATTTTGCATTTTATGAAATCCGTCAGTATCGGGAAGCGTATAAGAATTAGGCACGGTAACGGATTTTATAATCTCACCTTTTGATGCATCTACTACAACGGCGCTGAGCGTTGTAGTACCAATATCAAGACCAATTATGTTTAGCATCCTATACCTCCGGTAGAGCCTAAATCAAGGCGGGTAATGATGTCCTGCTGAATCGCAGGTGAAAGGTCGAGGAAGTTAACGAAGGTACCGTGTATTCTCATAATATACACACCGCTCGGAGCATACTTTTCAGGATTAGCAAGAACCTTACGTAAGGTATCGGGCGTGGTAACGTTTACGTATAGATAAAACGGCGTTACCCTATCACCCATTTCTTCGTTAAAGAATAACGGCTTAATAACACGTCTTGAGAAATCAAGACCCTTGCCCTCAAAACTATCGGCAGTAAAATATTTGGGGTCGATACCGAAGTGTGATGCATAACCACCCGACATCTTTTCAAAAGGCAAACACATGTTGGAAAGCATTCTGAAGCCCATGCCCTGACCTGCCTCACCATAAAGCGGATCCACACCGTAGTTAAGCTGGTCGCGCGCAGTTCTGCCGTCCGGAGTGGCGCCTACCCAATAACCGTAGGTAAGGTGTGTCGTAGGACTTGCCCAGTCGGGACGGAAGGGGTTGCCAAGATAATTCTTGTGTGCCGCTACCATATCGGAAACACGACTTACAATCTCTGCCGCCTCATTATCAACCGACTTTATATTGTTACCAAATTTAGGCGCAGATTTAAGGAATGCGTGAAGCTCATCAAATCCCTCGAAATTAGCCTTGAGCGCGGCAATAAGATTGTCGGCATCCTCAGGTCTTTCGGCAACAAGCTTATCAATGGCGGCAAAGGAATCCGCCATGACGCTAAGACCGTGGATAAGACAACCGCTACCGTTATAGGGTGTGCCTTGATGCTCAGTATCACGCATATCGTATCCGCTCTCGATACCGCCCATAAAGTTACTTAAGAACGGTACGGGACGCTCACTTATAGCAAGAGAATCTCCATTTGCGGCGGTACACATTAAATCAACATAATGCTCTAATGTTTTGTAGAATATTTCACGGATATTTTTTAGCAGATAAAGACTATCAACAGGCTCCGTTTCCTCTATAACCTTACCCGTAATCATTGATTTACCGCCGTTCAGACAAAGCTCAAGAATTTTAGGCATATTAAGCCAACTGTTCGTGGTATTGCCGTTATCCTTACCCATAATAAGCGGCTCCTGACAACCCGCGATTGAATAATCCGCAAGGTCGCAGTCGGCTACGTTACGGTCCTTAAGATTTTTAAATACCGAATCATCATTAAAGAGCGATGGTGTAAGTACACCGGGTGAAAAGAAAAATCTACCTAATTCCTCGTATACCTTATCGGGAGTGTTTTTATGTAACTTGACCGACAAAATAGGTTGAGGAAGGTTCATATCAAAATATGCATCCAAAAGCGCATACGAGGTATCATTAGTAAGGTCGTTACCTTCTACATCTCTACCCGATACGATAAGGTTTTGCGAAATTGCCCAACTGCGATCACCAACGTTAAAGAAAACAAGGAAGTGCTTAAGAAGTGCCGCCGCTTCATCCCTTGAAAGATTTTCCATAGCGCGATAAGGCTCAAACACGCGGTCTGCATTACCAACAGAAAATGCAAACGGGTTGGGGGCTTGCTCTAAACACATAAGCTCCCACAAAAGCATATAGCACTGTATCGCCTCAAACAAGCTTTCGCACTTTTGTGCGGGCACCTTGCGTAGTGCCGCTTCAAGACGTAAAAAGTCCTGCTTTCGTTCACCCTCTGCACAAGCCGCCTTTTGTGCCGCAATATCGGCATAACGGTTTGCTAAAAGAAGTGCGCAGTTAAGTGCTACCTTAAACGCCTTATAGTTTTCGGTACGAACCGCATCGGTTTCTTCTTCAAGCTTCTTATCAATTTCACCGATAATTGTATTAAGACCGTATTTGAGCACGGGACGGAAATCGGGTATAATATGACCCGTTACCTGCTCTATAAAGAAAGCAACCTCTTCGGTGTAGTTTTCGTAGTTACCATACATTTCGGTAAGGGCGCTAACGTATGCGGATTTCTTTGAAAATTCGCGCACACGTTCGATACGCTCCTTGGTAAATTCCTCATTAGGCTCAATATCACCGTAAACAGCGGTCGGGTCACAGTAGCCCGAGAAGGTTTCAACCTTAAAGGAGGGATTTATAAGCGCATAGCTTCTTGCGAACGCATCGGACTGACTACCCGCAAAAACCGCGTAATCACTGATTGAAAGCGGTAATTCGGTAACGATAGCCTCCAATTCCTTCGCGGCACGCATCTCCTTTGAAAGACCCTTTAAATCATCCTGCTTATTGCATACGATTTCACGCGCTAAGAACCAACCGTCCACACGCATTTTTGCGCGCTCTTCTTTAAAAAGTTCTTTTGCAAGCAACGTAATTTTTTCGGCACTCATAAAAATTCTCCTTTATGTTTTGATAAGTTTGATATTTTGATTTTTAAATGCAACACTGAATTTTTTTAGTGTTTCTTTACAGACAAAACCGTTTTTAACGGTATATTCACGCCCTATTTTCTGCCATTTTTCCTTACCGTATTCATGGTACGGTAGGATTTCAACATCAAACACGGCACCAAGAGTATAAAGCTCACCAAAAAATGAGCAAAAGCCCGCAAGCGCGGCATCATCATCATTAAAGTCGCGTATAAGCGGTATTCTTATATGTAAACTTTTTTCCTTTGCAATGGTGAGTATATTTTCACGTATAAGAGAAAGATTGCCGCCTATAAGTGATAATTTATCGGCTAAAGGATGCTTAAAATCAAGAATTATGACATCACATTCCCTTGCAAGCGGCAAAAAATCGGTTGTACATGCATTTGTTTCAATGGCGGTAGAAACACCAACTTTCTTAAGCATATCAAAAAGCTCTAAAAGCGGTTTTGACTGAAGTGAACACTCACCGCCCGTAAAGGTCACGCCGCCGTGGTCGAAAAACATCGGTTTACAGGATAATATTTCATCGTAAATCTCATCTACCGTTGCGGTTACATAGTCGCCATTTATATCCATTCCTTCCGGATTAGAGCACCACGGGCAATGCATATTGCAACCGCCTAAATGATAAACAAGTCGGTTTCCCGGACCATCCTGAGAGTAGTTAAATCCCTTTTGAAAATAGTTGATTTTGATGTTTTTCACCCCAATTTGTTTAAGTTTTAAACTAATTGAATTTTACCATACCAATTGCATCTTGTCAATATCAGTTTGACAAATTGTTAGTTTAAGGATAAAATAAATAAAAAAACTTATTTTGTGAGGGTTAAATTGAAAAAGGTTGATTTACAAAAGGTTAAGGCAAATAACCGCGGTCTTATACTTTCCTGCATTGCCGACGGTGCGGTATCCCGCGCTGAAATAG
>JAXJYT010000031.1:0-5756 GCA_036306845.1 Acutalibacteraceae bacterium
CGAACGGTAAAGAAGTTGCCCAGTGACTTCGACATCTTGTGGTTATCAACGTTGATAAAGCCGTTGTGCATCCAATAGTGAGCAAATTCGCAACCGTTAGCGCACTCGCTCTGTGCAATTTCGTTTTCGTGGTGGGGGAAAATAAGGTCAAGACCGCCGCAATGGATATCGATGGTCTGTCCTAAATATCTGCCCGCCATAGCC
Organism: Acutalibacteraceae bacterium; assembly: GCA_036306845.1. GTDB lineage: Bacteria > Bacillota > Clostridia > Oscillospirales > Acutalibacteraceae > UBA737. The sequence goes on from JAXJYT010000031.1 coordinate 205, forward strand.
GAGCATTCAATGTGCCAGCCCGGTCTGCCGTTGCCCCAAGGTGACTCCCAATACGGTTCACCCGGCTTTGCGCCCTTCCACAGACAAAAGTCCATCGGGTCTTCCTTTATGTCGTCGGTAGCAATACGCGCGCCCGCCTCTAAATCCTCAAGCGGCTGATGCGAAAGCTTACCGTACTCATCAAACCTTTTCGCGCGGAAATATACGTCACCGCCTGCCTCATAGGCAAATCCCTTGCCTACAAGCTCGGATATAATACGGATGATTTCATCAATATTTTCAGTAGCCTTAGGATGTACCGTAGCCTCACGAACGTTAAGACCCTTGGCATCAACCCAGAATTCCTTGATATAGCGCGCGGCAACCTCGGGTACGGTTATACCCTCCTCGTTAGCCTTTTTGATAAGCTTATCATCTATATCGGTAAAGTTCTGAACGAAGTTCACCTTATAACCGCGCCACTCCAAGTATCTGCGTAAAACGTCAAATACACAAAGCGGTCTTGCGTTACCGATGTGTATATAGTTATAAACTGTAGGACCGCAGGCGTAGATTTTCACCTCGCCCGCGGTTATCGGTACAAATTCATCCTTTTGTCTTGTAAGTGTGTTAAATATTTTCATTTTTTGCCTGCTCCTTCTGAAGCTTTTTAATTTCTTTTTCTAATCTTTCAAGCTGTTGCTCAATCGGGTCGGAAATGTGAATCTGGTCAAGCGGCTTGTAGTCCACCTTTTTTCCGTTCTGACGCACAACACGCGCAGGTACACCCACCACGGTAGAGTTTGGCGGTACATCCTTAAGCACCACCGCGCCCGCGGCAACACGGGAATTATCACCTATATTTATAGGTCCTAAAACCTTAGAGCCCGCGCTTATCATAACATTGTTCCCGATAGTGGGGTGTCGCTTGCCCACGTCCTTACCCGTACCGCCGAGTGTTACTCCCTGATATATCAGTACATCATCACCGATTTCAGCGGTTTCGCCTATTACTATACCTGTTCCGTGGTCAATTACCAGACGGCGACCGATTGTAGCGCCCGGATGTATCTCAATACCCGTAATTCGCGCGGCGCGTTGTGAAATCCATCGCGCACGGAAGCTATGCCCCTTAAGGTAATGCTTATGCGCGCGGCGGTGCATCCTTATAGCGCGAAGACCGGGATACAGTAAAAATATTTCCAAGGGACTTTTAGCCGCAGGGTCGCGGTCCATTATCGCCTTAATATCCTCTTTTAGTAAACTGAACACAAATATCAACTCCGTAAATATACTGCAATTTTATTTTGATGAATTGATATATTCCTTACACTCGTTAAGGTATATAAGTCCCGAAATTACGCAAAGTAATGCCGAAATCCAGAACAACACCATTATTATTATATTGCAAACGGGTAAAAGCTGTGTCAGACCAAAATCTGCCGCCAACGAATATACAAGCAGCGCTAAAACAAGACCTACCATCTGGGAAACGGTTTTAAGCTTGCCCCAGATGTTAGCCGCTACAACAAGACCTGAATTTGCGGTAACAAGGCGCAAAGACGACACCATAAACTCACGGAAAAGCACAATAAACACGATGGTGGTCATCTGCCATCCGTAGTTTCCGCCCGCGCGCGAGAACAAGAACATAAAGCCAAGATACGCAGCGGTTGTAAGCATCTTATCTGCCAGGGGGTCTAAAAACTTACCAAAGTCGGTTACAAGGTTATATTTACGCGCCATCTTACCGTCTATCATATCGGTAAGAGAAGCGAGTGCAAACAAAACCAATGACACGCTATAGTGAAACGGGAAGTTTATAAGCATAGTTGCCATAAATATCGGGGTTGCTATCATACGGGCAACCGTTAGCTTGTTGGGTGTATTCATACTAAATCAACTCTCCTAACAAATCATATTCAAGTGTATCGTTTATTCTTACCTTTGCAAAGTCACCGATTTTAAGCTGACGCCCCGCAAGGAAAAATACCTTTCCGTCAATTTCGGGCGCATCGGCGGCGCTTCTGCCAAAGTAACATTTTATATAATCGTCCCAGCCCTCTATAAGAACCTCGACGGTTTTTCCGATTTTTGATTCATTTTTCTGAGCGGCTACAGTATGTTGAAGCTCCATTATATGCTCCATTCTGTCCACCTTTGTCTGCTCATCCACCTGATTGGGCATAGTTGCGGCAATCGTATCCTCCTCTGCCGAATAGGTAAAGCAACCAAGTCGGTCAAAGCGAGTATCGCGCACAAATTCCGCCATTTCACAGAACTGCTCATCACTTTCTCCTGGGAAGCCCGTAATAAGCGTTGTGCGAAGCGTAATATCAGGCACCGCCTTACGAATTTTATCAATAAGTGCCGTAAGCGACTGTCTGTCACCCTTGCGGTTCATACGCTTTAATATTTCACCGTTCACGTGTTGAATCGGCATATCAAGATATTTTACAAGCTTCTTTTCACTTTTGAGCAACGCAAGAAGCTCGTCATCAATTCTTTCGGGATAGGTGTAAAGGGTGCGAATCCAATGAATTCCGTCAACCCTGCAAAGCTCACGAAGAAGCGCACAAAGCATCGGCTTACCGTAAATATCGGTACCGTATGCAGTGGTATCCTGCGCCACCACGATAAGCTCCTTAACGCCGCGCGCGGCAAGACCTTTAGCCTCGGCAACGCAATCCTCTATTTTACGGCTACGCATTCTGCCGCGGATTTGCGGTATCGCGCAGTAGGTACAACAGTTGTCACAACCGTCACCGACTTTAAGATATGCGGTATAAGATGGACCGCCTAAAATACGCTCGGCATTAAGGTCAAGTGCATCCTTTTCGCCGTAACGGTTTTGACAGTTGCCTTCAATAGCGGCTTTTACAATCTCGGCAATATCACCGTTGGCGCCAATGCCAACACATACGTCAACCTCGGGTATTTCCTCGGTCACGTCATCGCGGTAGCGCTCGGCAAGACAACCCGTTACTATAAGCGCCTTTAAATTACCGTCGGCTTTATACTGCGCCGCCTCTAAAATATTCTCAATCGCTTCCTGCTTGGCGCTTTCGATAAAGCCGCAGGTGTTAATGATTATTGCATCGGCTTCGGCCTCAATCGCACCGATTTCGAAGCCGGCTTCCTTAAGTGAATGAAGCATCATTTCGGCATCGACCTGATTTTTAGGACAACCAAGTGATACCATACTAACCTTATACATCGTAGTTTTCCAAATCCTCGCTATATTTCTTTAAAGCATCCCTTACGGCGCCGTAGGAAAAGCCCTTTCGTACAAGCGCCGCATACACCTTTGGAGTGTTTTCGGGACTTTGAAGCTTTAGTTTATATTTCTTTTCGATAAGTGACAAAAGCTGTGCGCTTTCATCAACCTCCACGCCGTCAAGCGCGGCATTTACTATATCACGGGGCAAGCCCTTTAGTAGCATTTTTGAATACGCTTCACGGCGGGAAACGTTACTTTCCATAAGACGCTCTGCCATTCTTTCGGCATAACGCACGTCATCAAGCAAACCTAATTCCTTTAGCCTTGCAATAGCCCTTGCGCAAGCGGCGGGTGATATATCGGCGCGAATAAGCTTTTCGTAAAGCGCCTTTTCACTATGGTCGGCGCGGTCCAAAAACCAGAGTGCGCGTGACCTTGCGCGTGCATAGTCTGACTCGGCTATCCATTCGGTAATTTGCTCCTCGGTGACCGACTGCTCTGCCCTTATACACCGCTCCGCTACAAAGCCCTTATCAAGCAGTACTTCCCTACCGCCCGATAGCATAAGCTTTGTAAGATGCCGTTTTTGCGGTATTACCTCAACAATTTGCATCAGTCATCTACCGCGATATCAATATTAACCTTTTTGTGTGTAATTTCCGCGCGTGGCTCGGCCTCAACGGGCATAATAACGGGCTCATCAGCGGGCATATCCTTTTTGCCCTTGTTTTCCATAATAGCGTTGTAGCGCTCCATAATCTTTGCCTCTATTTCGGCGGCGAATTCGGGATTATCGGCAAACAACTGCTTTACGTTATCCTTACCCTGACCTATACGTGTTTCACCGTAATAGAACCATGCGCCGCTACGGCGAAGCACCTCAAGCTCAACGCCCATATCAACAAGCTCACCCTCTTTAGAGATACCCTTGCCGTACATAACGTCAAACTCTGCCTCACGGAAGGGAGGCGCCACCTTGTTTTTAACAACACGAGCGCGTGTACGTGAGCCTATCATCTCACTGCCGTTTTTAAGCGTTTCGGTCTTTCTTACGTCGATACGAACACTCGCATAAAACTTAAGCGCGCGACCGCCCGTGGTTGTTTCGGGGTTACCGTAAAGCACGCCGATTTTCTCACGAAGCTGATTTATGAATATTGCCGAACAGTTCGACTTTGAAAGCGCGCCCGTAAGCTTACGAAGGGCTTGTGACATAAGTCTTGCCAACTGACCTACATGGTTGTCACCCATCTCGCCCTCAATTTCCGCCTTTGTAACGAGAGCCGCTACCGAGTCGATAACAATAATATCAATAGCGCCCGAACGAACGAGTGCCTCGGCAATTTCAAGCGCCTGCTCACCGCTATCGGGTTGTGAAACAAGCAAGCTATCAATATCAACGCCAAGGTTACCCGCATATACAGGGTCAAGCGCGTGTTCAACGTCGATAAACGCCGCCGTACCGCCCGCCTTTTGTGCTTCGGCAACGCAGTGAAGCGCAAGCGTTGTTTTACCCGATGATTCGGGACCGTAGATTTCAATAATTCTTCCCTTCGGGATACCGCCTATGCCAAGCGCCATATCAAGCGCCAGAGAACCCGTCTTGATATGCTCTACGTTCATTGCGTTATTTTCGCCAAGGCGCATTATCGCGCCCTTACCGTACTGACGCTCAATCTGATCCATTGCGGTCTGTAGCGCCTTTTCCTTACCCTCGGCGGCAACCTCAGTAACCTTTACGTTCTTTGTGCTCTTTGCCATAGTAAATTCCTCCATATATATGTAAAATCGCGTTTGTCGCAATTATATTATAAGGTACCTGCTGTCCCAAAAACCACCCTGTCGATATCGTTCATATCGGCGCGTGTATCCACGTTCATAAAACCTGCGGCGGTCATCATAAGCGCTACTGCAGACGCTTGATTAACGCCAACCTCAAACACAAGCATTCCGCCCGAGCAAAGACTTTCCTTATAGTTTTCAATTATTGCGCGATAGAAATCAAGCCCATCCTTACCACCCGCAAGCGCCGTTTCGGGCTCTTGCTGTACCTCCGCCTGAAGCGTTTTCATATCACCGTCGGTGATGTATGGCGGATTACTTACAATAAGGTCATATTTTTTATCCGCCGCACAGGCATCAAATATATCGCCCTGCTTTACCTCAACGCTAACGCCGTTATGCTCTACATTCTTATTAAGGTATGAGAGCGCCTCGCTGTATTTTTCGACAAGCGTTACCTTTGCGTTCTCTCGCTCGGCGGCAATCGATATACCGATACAACCCGTACCCGCGCATAAATCAAGCACCTTATATTCCTTATCACCCGCAAGATACTCCATACATACGTCCA
>JAXJYT010000032.1:0-3607 GCA_036306845.1 Acutalibacteraceae bacterium
CTGTTTATCGGAATCGGTGCTATGATAGATTTCGGTCCCTTGCTTTCCAACCCTAAAATGTTTCTTTTCGGCGCCGCTGCGCAGTTTGGTATATTCTTTGTTGTAGTAGTTGCCGTGCTTTTAGGCTTTGATTTAAAGGATGCGGCTTCAATTGGTATAATCGGTGCGGCTGACGGTCCTACCTCAATCCTTGTATCACAGGTGCTTAAATCCAATTACGTAGGTCCCATTGCCGTTGCGGCGTACTCATATATGGCGTTGGTGCCCATCATTCAGCCCATCGCAATCAAGGCGGTTACGACCAAGCGTGAGCGTATGATCAGAATGCCCTATAACCCCGCGAACGTGTCGAAGCTTTTAAAGATTGCCTTCCCGATAATCGTTACCGTAATCGCAGGCTTTATCGCGCCCACATCGGTAGCGCTTGTAGGCTTTTTGATGTTCGGTAACCTTCTTCGCGAGTGCGGCGTTTTAGGCTCACTTTCAGAAACGGCTCAAAACGTATTGGCAAATCTCGTAACGCTATTACTCGGTATTACCATTTCCTTCAGTATGGTTGCAGAGCAGTTCGTTCAGACCTCAACCCTTATAATTATGGGTCTTGGCCTTGTAGCATTTGTATTTGATTCTATCGCGGGCGTTATGTTTGCAAAGCTTATCAACCTTTTCAGTAAGAATAAAATGAATCCTATGGTTGGTGCGGCAGGTATTTCGGCGTTCCCGATGTCTGCGCGTGTTATTCAGAAGTTAGGCCTTGAAGCCGATAACCAGAATCACCTTCTTATGCATGCGGTTGGCGCCAACGTTTCAGGACAAATTGCATCGGTTTTAGCAGGCGGTATGATACTGAATCTCATTCCGCAAATGATGAAATAGGGGGGCAACAAGGCTATGAATATGTATAACTTAGAATCTGCTATAAAGCTTATGTGGCAGGGAATGCTTGGTATATTTGTTGTAATGGCTGTAATTGCCATCATCGTATATCTGCTTACCAAGGTAAAGAAAAAATAAAATTATGGGGCGGTTTAAAAACCGCCCTTTTTGTTTTATAGCCTAAAATTAATAGTAGAAATTTATAAATATGTAGTGTATAATAAAAAAGATTATAACATAAGGTGCGAAATTTATCTGCTTGTGTATTGATATATCTTTCTTTAAAAGGGGATTAAAATGAGGATAGTAATAAAAATCGGAACGTCAACTCTGGCGCATAACACTGGTCACCTTAATATCAGACGTGTAGAGGAGCTTTGCAAGGTTATGAGCGACCTTAAGAATGCGGGCCACGAAATAATTTTAGTGTCTTCGGGCGCAATCGGAATGGGCGTGGGTAAGCTTTCACTTTCAAAGCGTCCCGATGATATACCGACCAAGCAAGCGGCGGCGGCAGTCGGTCAGTGCGAGCTGATGTATACATACGATAAAATCTTTTCGGAATACAATCACACCGTTGCACAAATTCTTATTACGGGTGATGACGTTGAACATGCCGACCGTAAGGCGAATTTCGAAAACACAATGCGCCGTCTTTTAGAACTTGGCGTATTGCCCATAATAAACGAAAATGATTCAATTTCTACAAGTGAAATTGAAATTGGCGATAACGATACGTTGGGCGCTATAGTGGCAACTGCAATCGGCGCCGATTTGCTTATAATTCTTTCGGATATTGACGGTCTTTTCACCGCCGACCCGCACAAGTGTGCGGATGCAGTTCTGCTTCATAGGGTGGATGAAATAACCCCCGAAATTGAGAATATGGTAGGTGGTGCGGGAAGCAGTCTTGGTACGGGCGGTATGTGCACCAAAATCAAGGCGGCAAAAATCGCTACCGCCGCAGGTACTGATATGGTAATTGCCAACGGTGATATTCCCGCGGTGCTTTATGATATTGTAGATGGCAAGGATGTTGGTACACGCTTTTTTGCTAAATGAGGGTTTTAAAATGATTACTACGAAGGAAATTCTTGAAAAGGCTAAAGCGGTATCGGCAACGGCACCGCTTTGCACCGATGATAAAAACCGCGCGTTAAGGGCAATGGCTAACGCGCTTATTGAGAATACCGACAGTATTCTTGAAGCCAACGCTTTGGACGTAGCGGCGGCAGAGGGTACCGTTTCATCCGTTATGATAGACCGCCTACGTCTTGATAAATCTCGTATAGAGGGTATGGCTAACGGTATATTAGAGGTAGCAGACCTTCCCGACCCGGTGGGTGCGGTGTGTGAAACTACAACCCATAAGAACGGGCTTTTAATCGAGAAAACCTCGGTGCCGTTCGGTGTGGTGGCGATAATTTACGAAAGCCGACCGAACGTTACATCTGATGCGGCGGCACTTGCCTTTAAAAGCGGTAACGTATGTGTGCTTCGCGGCGGTAAAGAGGCTTTTAGAAGTGCCTACGCTATAGTAAAGGCGCTAAAATCGGGACTTCGCGAATGCGGTATAAATGAGGATTATATAAATCTTGTTGAGGATACGACAAGAGCCAGCGCTAACGAGCTTATGACGGCGGTAGGTTATGTTGATCTGCTTATTCCACGCGGCGGAAAGGGACTTATTACTGCATGCACCGAAAATGCAAAGGTTCCGTGTATTGAAACGGGAACGGGCATCTGTCATATTTATGTTGACCGATACGCCGATTTTGATAAAGCGCTTGATATAATAGAAAATGCAAAGACCTCGCGTCCGTCGGTTTGCAACGCGGCAGAAGTTTTACTGGTGCATAAAGATATCGTATCGGAATTTTTACCAAGAGTTAGTGAAAGATTATCCGATAAGGTGGAATTCCGCGCCGATAACCGTGCGCTCGCATTTATGAAAGCTACACCCGCAACAGATAATGATTTTGATACCGAATTTCTGGATTACGTGATGGCGGTCGGTGTAGTAGATGGTGTCGAGGATGCGGTAGAGCATATTGCTGCGCATTCTACCCACCACAGCGAGAGTATCATTACCGAAAACAAACAAAATGCGGCATATTTCACAGCGCGTGTCGATTCGGCGGCGGTGTACGTAAACGCATCAACTCGCTTTACTGACGGTGGCGAATTCGGTCTTGGTTGTGAAATGGGCATCTCAACACAAAAGCTTCACGCGCGCGGACCTATGGGCCTTCGTGAGCTTAATACCTATAAATACATAATTACGGGTAACGGACAGGTAAGGTGATAATATGAGTAAATATAATTTTGGATTTATCGGTAGCGGAAATATGGGCGGCGCAATTGCCTGCGCGGCGGCAAAGTCGTTGCAAAAAAATGAAATTGCGGTATCCGATAAATGTGAGGATAAGGCAAATGTTTTAGCAGAAAAACTGGGTTGTGTAGCGTGTGATTCGCGTACTGTTGCAAAGTCGGCAAAGTACATCTTTTTGGGCGTGAAGCCTCAGGTGATGAGCGCGGCACTTTCGGAAATAGCCGATGTTTTAGCCGAAAGAGAAGATAGATTCATTCTAGTAACGATGGCGGCGGGTATTCCGATTACAGCTTTTAACGAAATGCTTGGTGCTAAATACCCCATTATCCGTATAATGCCGAATACCCCCGTTGGTGTGGGTAAGGGTATGATTTTATTTTGCACCTGTCCCGTAATAAC
>JAXJYT010000033.1:0-2759 GCA_036306845.1 Acutalibacteraceae bacterium
GGTTAAGGTTTTCGTTGAAAGACCCGACAAGCCGCAAAAGAAAAATAAACCTGCAAAAAAAGAAAACACAGCAAAGCAGGATGCACCTAAAAAGGAAAATAAAAAGGCAGAGCAGGCAAAGCCCCAGAAGGCAGAGAAGAAGCCGGAGGTTAAGAAGGCTGAGCCTAAAGCAGTAGAAACCGAAGAAATAAATGCAGTACCCGCAAGTGAAATTCCCGCAGATTCAAAGGCGGGCAAGGCGGTTGCATATTTAAGCAACATACTTACAAACCTCGGTTGCACCGATATTGATATTAAGGTTGCTACCCGTGACAACGGCGCCGTTATTATACTTGAGGGTGAGGGTCTTGGCGTTGTTATCGGTCACCGCGGTGAAACACTTGATGCGCTTCAGCATCTTGCATCGTTGGCAGCAGGTAACGGTGGCGGATACTATAAGGTAACGCTTAACATCGGTGATTACCGTCAGAAGCGTGAGCAAACCTTGGTATCCTTGGCAAAGAGAATGTCGAATCAGGTTATCCGTACAGGTCGCAGACGCACTTTAGAGCCGATGAGCCCGTATGAGCGCCGTATAATCCACACTACAGTTCAGGATATTGAGGGTGTTGAATCTTCATCGGTTGGCGAAGGTTCAAACCGTAGGGTTGTTATTTATCCTCAGGGCGGTGAAAAACCGACTGAGCGCCCTGAACGCAATCGTAGAGGCGGAAGAGACAACAGAAACCGACGTCCCTCAAACACGGTTGCAACCACTCCTACAAGAGAGCCCAAGCGTGATACCGATATCCCGCTTTACGGTAAGATTACCGCACAAAACGAAGAATAAAATCTTAGTAAAACAAAACCGCGATGAAATCCATCGCGGTTTTTATATTTGGAATTTATACTATAACAGCTCAATGCCAAGCTCTTTGCAACGGTCGATTTCCGACTGAGGCCAAACGGACGTATGCACCTCACCGATATGCGCCTTTTGAAGAAGCAGCATACAAAGTCTTGACTGACCGATACCGCCGCCTATAGTAAGCGGAAGCTCACCGTCCATAAGCGCCTTGTGGAATGGAAGTTCAAGTCGGTCAAGCTTATTTTCTGCGGTTAACTGCTTAACGAGTGTTTCACGGTCAACGCGAATGCCCATTGAGGAAAGCTCAAACGAAGCATCGGTTACGCGGTTGTATACAAGAATATCACCGTTAAGACTCCAGTCATCATAGTCGGGCGCTCTGCCATCGTGTTTTTCACCGTTTGACAGGCGGTCACCAATGCACATAAGGAAAACGGCACCGTACTTGCGGGTAATGGCATTTTCGCGTTCCTTTGGTGAAAGATCGGGGTATATATCAAGCAATTCCTGCGAGGTAATAAACTTAATGCTTCTTGGCAAATAGTTGTCAAGCACGGGATATTTGCGCTCAATACCGTCGGCGGTATTAAGAATAGCCGAATATATACGCTCTACAGTATCTTTTAAATATTCAACCGTTCTATCCTCACGCGAAATAACCTTTTCCCAGTCCCACTGGTCAACGTACAACGAATGAATACTGTCGCACTTTTCATCGCGGCGGATAGCATTCATATCGGTATAAAGACCCGTGTGCATTGAAAAACCGTATTTGCCAAGTGCCATACGCTTCCATTTTGCGAGGGAATGTACAACCTCTACAACGTCACCCGATTCTAAAACGTCAAAGCTTACGGGGCGCTCAACACCGCTTAAATCGTCGTTAAGACCCGAACCGCGCTTTACAAAAAGCGGAGCCGATGCGCGCGAAAGATTAAGCGCATCGCAAAGATTTTCTTCAAAGCGGTGACGAAGTGAGCGTATTGCACGCTGTGTTTCAAGAACGTTCAGTTTTGCTTTATACATAATATCACTAACCTTTAAGAAATGGTTCCTACCGTACGGGGATAAAGGATAACGTCACGGATGTTCTGTACGCCCGTAACATACATAATTATACGCTCAAGACCAAGACCGAAACCACTGTGCGGAACCGAACCGAAGCGGCGGAGAGATATATAATCATTGTAATCATCAATGTTCATACCGCGGATTTCCATGGCTTCAAGCAACTTGTCAAGATCCGCTTCACGCTCACTGCAACCGATTATTTCACCGACACCCGGTACTAAAAGGTCGGTAGCAGCAACAGTTTTACCGTCGGCATTCTGCTTCATATAGAAAGACTTGATTTCCTTAGGATAATCGGTAAGGAATACGGGACGCTTGCAGATAACCTCTGAAATATAACGCTCGTGCTCGGTCATAAGGTCGCAACCCCACTCTACAGGATACTGGAACTTTTCACCGCTTGCTTTAAGCTTCTCTATAGCTTCGGTATAGGTCATAATCGCAAAATCGTTGTTTGCAACGGCGGTAAGCTTGTCGATAAGTCCCTTTTCAAAATGAGCATCAAAGAACTTAAGCTCTTCCGGACATTTTTCTAAAACGGAGTTAATAATGTGCTTAATAAGGTCCTCGGCAATCTCAATAATGTCGGGCAATTCGGCAAAAGCAACCTCGGGCTCAACGTGCCAGAACTCGGCAACGTGACGGGGGGTATTGCTTTTTTCTGCGCGGAAGGAGGGACCGAAGGTGTATATTTTACCAAGCGCCATTGCGGCAACCTCGCCCTCAAGCTGACCCGAAACCGAAAGCGCCGCACGGCGTCCAAAGAAATCGTCGGCATTGTAGTCGTCCTCGGTTTTATAATCGTTGCTGTAGCCGATGGTGGTTACCTTAAACATTTCAC
>JAXJYT010000034.1:0-2451 GCA_036306845.1 Acutalibacteraceae bacterium
CGAAGAATACACCGTTTTCAACAACTTCGGTATCCTTTTCAAACTTCTCATCAGCATCAACGTCTGCCTTGTAAGCATCAAGCTTCTTGCCGCCTACAGTAAAGTTAGCAGTATCGAATACGTTGATAGAACCATCAAGTAATTTAGCCTTAACGTCAGCAAGCTTTTCAGCAGTGCCTGCTGCAGCAGCCTTGGTGTTGATGTCGGTAAGAACAACAGAACCGGTCTCAATTGTACCTGTCCAGTCGGTTGCAATAGCCTCACCCTTCTCAACCTGCTCAATCATATACTTGAAGTAAGGTGTCCAGTCAATTCTGGAAGAAACGATGAAGGTGTTGGGGCAAGCAGCAACGGTAGAGCCGTTGTAAGAAACGTTGGGAACGCCTGCAGTTTCACAAGCAGTAGGAGCACCCATAGAGTCAGCGTGCTGGCTGATAAGAACACAACCGCCGGCGATAAGAGCCTGAGCTGCTTCTTTTTCCTTCTGCTCATCATACCAAGAACCGGTAAACTTAACATCCATAGTAACGCTGGGGCAAACAGACTTTGCGCCAAGATAGAAGGATGTGTAACCGGACATAACTTCAGCAAATGTAAATGCGCCAACATAGCCCATCTTTGCCTGATCAGCGGTAATCTTCTTAGCTTCGATCATTTCGTTAAGCTTAAGACCAGCTGCAACACCTGCGAGGTAACGACCTTCATAGATAGAAGCAAAAGCGTTGTGGAAGTTCTTTACACCTGCGGTGTGTGCCTGCGTACCGGTAGCATGGCAGAACTCAACATCGGGATACTTCTTAGCAGCATCGATAAGGAATGACTCGTGACCGAAAGAGTCTGCGAAGATAATATCGCAACCATCGGTTTCGATAAGCTCTACAGCTGCATCGTAGCAATCCTTAGACTCAGGAATCTGGGTCTTCTGAGCATACTCAACACCCATAGCCTTGCAAGCAGCCTTAGCAGCTTCCATAAAGTTCTTGTCATAGGTGGATTGCTCATCGTGAAGGAAGATAAAGCCAACCTTCAAATCACTCTTAGGAGCATCTGAGCTTGTGTCCTTTGCGCCGCAGCCTGCAAAGCAGCAAAGCATTGCAACCGCAAGAAGAAGTGCAATAATTTTTTTCATTTTCTTTTTCTCCTCTTTTAAAAATGATTTTATGTAAATAAAATTACATATAAATTATTTGCGGAACACTATGTTCCCCGAAGACATATCGTCAACAATTGCCAAGGAATTGACACGGATACCCTGTGCGCGAAGCTTGTCCCCGCCGCCCTGAAAACCTTTTTCAATAGCACAAGTACATCCGATAAGTGTAGCGCCCGACTGATTAATAATATCAATCAGACCCTCTAACGCTTTACCGTTTGCAAGAAAATCATCAACAATGATAATCTTATCATCTTTTTTAATGTAATCACTTGCGACGACTATCGTGTAATCAGTATTGTGTGTGTACGAATGAACAACGGTACTGTAAACGTCACCCGAAACATTTGCGCTTTTATTTTTTTTAGCAAAAACAACGGGGACATGCATTACCGCGCCTGCCGCTACGGCAATTGCAATGCCTGACGATTCAATAGTAAGAATTTTTGTAGCACCGCATTCACTGTACAGACTGTTAATTTCCTCACCCATCTGCATTAGAAAATCAACATCAAGCTGTTGATTTAAAAAAGAGCCGACTTTAAGAATATTACCTTCAAGAACCGTACCCTCATTGAGTATCTTTTCCTCTAAAGCGATCATTAAAGTCAACCCCCACTATAACAGATTAAAAATATATGGATATACTAACACAATATAATGTGTTTGTCAATAAAATTTGTCACAAAATGTCGGATAATATTTTGTAAAAAATATAAATTATCCCGTTATACAGTCAGCTACGTATATGCCCATAGCACCCGACTGAGAAAGTCCTCTGCATATGCCGCTGCCATCACCGATTATATACACGTTATCAATAAGCTCAAATTTGTTGTTGGCAAATATAGGACGAATGGAATAATACTTGCTTTCGCAGCCGTAAAGCAAGGTATCATCATTTGCCGTTCCGGGCGCAACCTTATCAAGCGCGTAGATTGTTTCAATAATATTTGATAAGATACGGTGCGGTAAAACAAGCGAAATATCACCTGCGGTTGCTTTAAGTGTAGGTATGACAGTATTTTGCGATAAGCGGTGATCGTTTGTGCGTCTACCACGTATAAGGTCACCGAAGCGTTGCACAAGAACATTGCCGTTGCCAATCATATTTGCAAGTCTTGAAATATTCTCGGCGTATTCGGTAGGCTGATTGAACGGCTCGGTAAAACGGATGCTTGAAAGAATTGCAAAATTACAGTTATCCGTTTTCTTTTCGGGTTGTGCGTAAGAGTGACCGTTTGCGGTTATTATACCGTGGTTGTTTTCGGCAGATACAAGACCGCCTTGATTAAAGC
>JAXJYT010000035.1:0-8166 GCA_036306845.1 Acutalibacteraceae bacterium
ACCCTTATCTTTAATAAGGCGCCTTATAAAAACGTTATCGTTTTAGGTCACGTACAGGATGAGAACGGTCAGAAGATGTCTAAATCCAAAGGTAATGCCGTTGACCCGTTTGATGCGCTCGAGAGCTACGGCGCAGATGCAATCCGTTGGTATTTCTATACTAATTCTGCTCCATGGCTTCCAAACCGTTTTCACGGTAAAGCGGTAACCGAGGGTCAACGTAAGTTTATGGGCACGTTATGGAACACTTATGCATTCTATGTTTTGTATGCTAATATTGATAAGTTTGACCCGACAAAGCACACACTTAAAGCCGAAAACCTTACCGTAATGGATAAGTGGCTTATATCAAAGCTCAACTCTATGGTGAAGGCGGTAGATGATAATCTTGCTAACTACCGTATTCCCGAAGCCGCGCGCGCTTTACAGGAATTTGTTGACGATATGAGTAACTGGTACGTTCGCCGTGGCAGAGAGCGTTATTGGGTACAGGGTATGACCTCTGATAAGGAAACCGCTTATCTTGTTCTTTACAATGCGCTCGTTACCACTGCAAAAGCAGCTGCACCTATGATTCCATTTATGAGCGAGAGCATTTATCAGAACCTTGTTAAGAGTGTTGATAAATCGGCTCCGCAAAGTATACATTTATGCGATTTCCCTGTTGTTGAAGAAAATGCTATCGATGCAACGTTGGAAGAAAAAATGGATACGCTTTTGCAGGTTGTAGTACTTGGTCGTTCAGCGCGTAACGGCTCGGCTATAAAGAACCGTCAACCCCTTAATACAATGTATGTTAAATGTGACGAAGCTCTTGAAGATTACTTTACCGATATCATTAAGGATGAGCTTAATATTAAGAACGTAAGCTTCTCGAGTGACGTTGATAACTTCGTAAGCTATCTCTTTAAGCCGCAGCTTAAGACCGTTGGTCCTAAGTATGGTAAGCAGCTTAATGACATCCGTGCCGCACTGTCAAATCTTGATGGAAATGCCGCAAAGGCAGAGCTTGATGAAAAAGGTGAAATCGTACTTGATTTAGCATCGGGCAAGGTTATTCTTACCGTTGATGACCTTTTGATAGAAGCTACACAAAAATCAGGCTTTTATACAGTATCAGATCGTGGAATTACCGTTGCAATTGATACCGAGCTTACACCGGAACTAATTGAAGAAGGCTTTGTACGTGAAATTGTAAGTAAGATTCAAACTATGCGTAAGGAAGCAGGATTTAACGTTGTAGACCATATTTCTGTTACGCTTAGTGGCAGTCAAAAAGCCTTGGATTATGCTATCAAAAATACCAATAATATTTCAGGCGATACACTTACCGACTCACTTTCTGTTTCCCAGCCGCAAGGTTACGTAAAGACTTGGGATATTAACGGCGAAGAGCTTACTATAGGTGTAACGAAAATTCAGTAAGGAGAGATATTTATGCCAAAAAAACAAAATGAGGTTACCCCCGCTATTGAAGATATCAGCTCTACTTCAGAGGAATTCCGTGCGAACAAAAACCCTGTTGATGCTTACGTTAACGGCATTTACAAAAATACAGGTAATATAATAAAAGCAATTGCATTTATAATTTGTTTTTGCATAATTGTTTTATCATTCGTTGCGGCATTTTTCCTTTACACAAAAAGCACGCTTTCAATTGCGATTAGCATTGGTGTTTTGTTAATAGGCACAATATTTTCACTTATTGTTTTCTATCCCTTATATGGCTTAGGTTGTGTTATTTGCCAAAATAACGAAATACTTAAAAAGCTAAATGACAAATAATCATAAAATCCCACTGCTTAATGTAGTGGGATTTTATTTTTTAATTAATATTTACTTAATAATTTTTATGTTGTTTTTTCGCTGATTTATGGTATAATTAAAATGTTTTAGTATGTAAAAATTTTTCGAAAGGAAACTTTTATATGAATATTTCCATATTCTTTGATAAGGTTAAATATTTCTTTAAAAATACCGTTCCGGAATCAAACGCTCTTATTAAAGAATTTTTTGTTAATAATTTTGAAGTATCATATACTAAGCGTTCTAAGATAATTGGCGCAATTGTTTCAGCGATACTCACACTTGTTGTTATTTTTGACCACAAAGCATTTACAAATCTTGAAACATCGGCAAAATGGATTCTTTTATCCTTGGCGTTAATTTTACCTTCAATCATCGGTGTTGCAATAACGTACACCATAAAAATAAAAAACAATCTTATAAATAAAATTTGGCATTATGTATTTTTAATGTTGTTACCAATTGTCACAATGGGCATGACTGAATGTCTAAATAATATCTTTATTTACGATATGACATATTTAGGCTTTTTTGCAAATTACGTTACGCTTATACTGTTCTATTTCCTTTTCTTTGCAACAACCGGTAGCTTGCGTGTTGCCATTCTTGCAGTAAATCCCATATTTTTCGGTTTAGCACTTGCGCATTGTTATATTATGGAATTCCGTGGCACACCGTTTATTCCTATGGATTTCTTGAGTATAACTACTGCGGCAGGTGTTGCCAATACGTATTCATTTAAATTAATGCATACGGTATTAATTGGTAGTTTACTGTTTATATTGATTATTGTTTTGGGCATTAAAACCAACACTCCCAAATGCAATATTATTGAAAAAATTATTTCCCGTACTTTTACAGGAACCTTCTTTGCAATTGTTGTTTCGCTGTTTTATTTCACGTCAATTTTTGCCGATGCCGGAATAAAGCCTGATTTTTGGAATCAGACAAGAGGTTACAGAAACTACGGTTTTGCATTTAATTTTGTTTGCAATACAAAATACCTTTATATGAGCGTACCCAACGGCTATAACCCCGACGACGTCGGTGACTTTGTTGATAATACCGTTGAAGATAACGAACAAAATATTGTTGTAACCGAAAACGCGCCTAATATTATTTGCATTATGAATGAATCCTTATCCGATTTAAGCGTGTTGGGCGAATTTACGACAAATGAAGATTATATGCCGTTTATGCGTAGCCTTACCGAAAACACAGTTAAGGGTAATCTTTATGTTCCGGTAATTGGCGCAGGTACATCGAATACTGAATTCGAATTTTTGACAGGTCACTCAACTGCATTCTTGCCGTCGGGAAGCAATGCATATATGCTTTATATTAAAAATCCAATCGCATCCCTTGTTTCCACACTTGAGGGTCAGGGTTATTCATCATACACGCTTCACCCCTATTATTCAAGTGGTTGGAACAGAGTGAGCGTATATGAAAATATGGGCTTTAATAAATTTGTCGCGCTCGAAAATATTATGGATATTTCTCTTATGAATGAATACATTCAAAACGGAAATAACGCCGATTATCTTCAAATGCTTGTCGAACAAACCTATCCCGACCGTGACAAAATGCTTGTTCGTCAATATATCAGCGACCATTATAACTATAAGCTTTTAATCGAAGATTTTGAGAATCGCGATAAGAACATTCCCTACTTCTCATTTAACGTTACAATGCAAAATCACGGTGGATATACTTCCGGCGCATCTAATTTTGATGAATGTATCAGCATTACGTCAAGCGACGTTTACTATAACAAAGCAAGTAAGTACCTTTCACTTGTCAAAGAAAGTGATAATGCATTCCGTGAGCTAATAGAATACTTCTCAAATGTCAATGAGCCGACTGTTATTTGTATGTTTGGCGATCATCAACCCTCGATTGAAACACAATTTATTGCATCTCTGCTTGGTGTAAATAATCTTTCTAATCTAACAATTGAGCAGGAGCAGCAACGCCACGCTACACCGTTCTTTATTTGGGCTAATTATGATATTGAAGAAAAATATATAGATAAACTAAGCGCAAACTATCTTTCCTCTTACGTTCTTGACGTAGCGGGTGTAAAATTAACCGAATATAATAAATATCTTTTAAAATTATCCGAAACACTTCCCGTTATTGATACTGTTGGTTATATTGATAACAATAACAACTACTATAAGTGGAGTGATTCAAGCGAATACAAAAATATTTTAGGCGAGTATGAAAAAATACAGTATAATAATATTTTTGATAGTGCGCACAAAGATAATGATATATTCTATATCGAAGGATTTGTTCCTCAAACCGAGCGCACGGAGGAAGACTGATGCGAAATACTACCCTATGCCATATTGAAAAAGATGGAAAATATCTGATGCTTCACCGTGTAAAAAAAGAAAATGATCTTAACCACGATAAATGGGTTGGTATAGGTGGAAAATTTGAGGATAAAGAAAGTCCTGAACAATGTAATCGCCGTGAAGTGCTTGAAGAAACTGGACTTACCCTTAATTCCAGTGAATACCGTGGTATTGTTACCTTTGTATCAGATAAGTGGGAAACCGAATATATGCACATTTTTACGAGTAATGATTTTAGCGGTGAAATAATAGAATGTGATGAAGGAGATCTTGTCTGGATTGATAAAAAAGAGCTTTTGACACTTCCGCTTTGGGTTGGAGATAAAATATTTTTAAAGCTTATTGAGGATAAGAGCTATCCCTTCTTCTCTCTACGCCTTGAATACCGCGGCGAAGCGCTTGTAAGTGCGATACTAAACGATAAAGAGCTTAATATAGGAGAGGTTATATGAAAATTTGTATATACGGCGCATCATCAAACGATATTGATAAAAGTTTTATTGATGCGGGCGAATCACTTGGCGCAGAGATAGCAAGAAAAGGACATAGTGTCGTTTTTGGCGGTGGAACCGCAGGTCTTATGGGTGCTGTTGCACGCGGCGCAGAAAGTCTTGAAGGTGAAATCATTGGTATTTGCCCTTCATTTTTCAATGTGGACGGCGCGCTTTTTCAAAACTGCACTGAAATGATTTATACAAAAACTATGAGTGAGCGTAAAACCTTACTTGAAGATATGTCCGATGCATTTATAATCACACCCGGCGGTATTGGAACGTTTGATGAATTTTTTGAAACTTATACACTAAGACAGTTATGTGTTCATACAAAACCCATTGCCATCCTTAATACCAACGGTTATTATGACCCCATGGTTGAAATGCTAAATAATGCAATTCAAAAAAAGTTTATGCCACAAAGCAATATGGATTTATTCTTTGTTTCGGATAACACACGGGAAATAATAGAATTTCTTGAAAATTATAAACCTGACAATTCCGATATTACAAACTTTAAAAAATTAGTAAAATAAAAGAAACTGCTTTACCGTTTGGTAAAGCAGTTTCTTTATTTTACGTGCGGTAAATTCCATCTGAAAATTATAGATAACAGTCTTACAATAAAGATGGAAAGAATTCCAAAAACCATAGCTACGGTATCATTAACCATATTATAGTGCAATAAAAACCAATATAGCGTTCCGCCAAATACTGATGCCAACGCGTATACACGTTTTGAAAATATAAGCGGAATTTCACTCAATACCACATCCCGTAAAATACCGCCGCCGCAACCTGTAGCCGTACCTAAAAAAATCACAAAAAAAGCATTTTGGGAAAAGCCTTTTGATATTGCAATATTTATTCCAACAATAGTGAAAACGGCAAGACCAATTGCATCAAGTATATGATTTACATATGTAATTATTATATTTCCTTTAATATTTATTTTAGTTTTATTAATTATTAAAACTATTATAAAGGTTAATATTGCAACAATCAAAGCCACAAGAAGATAAATATAATTTGTAAACATCATAGGCGGAAGGATACCCAATAAAGTATCCCTAAAAACACCGCCACCAAGCGCCGTTATAATAGCGCAAAATATTGTGCCAAATATATCGAGATTCTTTTTTGTAGCGCATATTGCACCTGAAATTGAAAATGATACTGTGCCTATTAACTCAAACGCAAGAATAACTTTATCCATTTAATTCTCTACCATTCTGTTAAATTCAGTTTCATCGATAACCGGAACACCCAAAGCATTAGCCTTATCAAGCTTACTGCCCGCTTCTTCACCCGCAAGAACGTATGACGTTTTTTTAGAAACAGAGGAAGAAACCTTACCACCCAAAGATTCGATAATCTCCCCTGCTTCAGTCCTTGTATAAGTTGGCAATGTGCCCGTGAGCACAAAGGTAAGACCTGCAAATTTATCGCCCGCCGAAACCTTAGTGGATTTTGTGTTCACACCAAGCGCTTTAAGCTTTTCAATCATATTTTTTGTTTCTTCTAACGAAAAGAAATCGGTTGCAGAAGCGGCCGAAACGGTGCCAAAACCTTCAATATTTTCATATTCTTCAGAAGAGGCGGAAATTATACGGTCAATATCCAAAAAGTGTTCAGAAAGCAATTTAGCCGCCTTTGCGCCTATATGCCGTATTCCAAACGCAGTAATAAGCCTTGAAAGGTCGTTTTGTTTAGATTTTTCAATTGCATCAAACAAATTTGAGGTTGATTTCTCGCCTATACGCTCAAGCGCCATAACCTTATCAAACTCAAGCGTATAAAGATCAACAATATTATTTACAAGACCCGCATCTACAAGCTGTTCAAGCACGGCGGGACCCAATCCCTCAATATCCATAGCATCGCGCGATGTAAAATGAATCAGATGTCTGAGTAGCTGCGCGGGACATTCGGCGTTAGTACAACGAATAACCGCTTCACCGTCCTCACGGTGTACGGGTGCACCACATGATGGACAGTTTGTAGGCATTTTGAAAACTTTGCCACCCTCGGCATGTTCCTTTACGGATAATACCTCAGGGATAATTTCTCCAGCTTTGCGAACGATTATAGTGTCACCGATACCTATACCCTTTTCGTTTATAAAGTCTTCGTTATGAAGTACTGCGCGGCTTACCGTAGTTCCCGCAAGCTGAATGGGGTCAAATTCTGCAGTGGGCGTAAGCGCACCGGTTCTGCCGACGTTAATTTCAATGTTACGCAAAACGGTTTCTTTTTCTTCGGGCGGATATTTAAACGCAACTGCCCATCGCGGATATTTTGCCGTACTGCCAAGCTCCTCACGGTATTTAAGATTATCAGCTTTAATAACTGCGCCGTCAATATCAAACTCAAGATTTCCGCGCGAATTACCTATGCGATCAACCTCGTTAATGGCATCATCAATATTTTCACATTTCTTATATGACGGTAAAACGTGAAAACCGAGATTTTTAAGAAAATCAAGTGTTTCAATATGCGAAGAAAAGCTTTTATCACTAATTCTTTGAATATTAAAAACAAAAATATCAAGACCGCGACTCGCAGTAATTGCTGAATTTTTTTGTCTGAGCGAGCCTGCCGCCGCATTACGCGGATTCTTGGCGGGTTGTTCACCTAACAGTTCCTGACGCTCTACAAGACGCAAAAAAGATGCACGTGGCATATACACTTCACCGCGAACCTCTAAATCACCCATAAAATCAATTGTTTTAGGGATAGAATCAATTTGTAAAAGGTTAGCGGTAACATCCTCACCCGTAACGCCGTCGCCACGCGTGGAACCTCTTACAAGCTTACCTTCAGAATACTCAAGCGATACGGAAAGACCGTCGATTTTAGGCTCAACCGAAAAAGCAGTTTTATCCGTGTTGATTTTTTCACCGAATTCGCGTAATTCATCAATGCTAAAAACATCCTGAAGACTTTCCATCTTAACACTATGCTCTACAGGTGAAAAAAGCTTAAGCGCCGCGCCGCCTACCTTCTGTGTAGGCGAATCGGTGGTAATAAGTTCGGGAAATTCTTTTTCAAGCGCTTTAAGCTCACGCATAAGAGCATCATATTCAAAATCTTCAATTTCGGGAGCATCCTGATTGTAATAAAGCTCATTATGATGCCTTATAATTTTTGTAAGCTCATTTGCACGCTTTTTTGCAGTCTTAAAATCCATATTTTTTCTTCCTTTAATCTAATTCTGCATAGTTAAATATTTCATCGGCAATATCATCACCCGGATGTTCTTCTACCCGAGTAAATGAATCGGGAACGCTACCCGCAATTACGGTTTGCGCCGCAAGTGCCGATGTTGAAATCTTAAAACCCTTTGTATATCCAACCATTAAAACATTTGCATTTATATCAATATTTATAATGATTTGATGTAAAACATTATTTATACCCGCATCGATGACTTTACTCTCAAAATCTAGTATTGCAGTTTCGGTAAGCCGCATTTTAAATTTAATCTGCGGACCGTATCCCGT
>JAXJYT010000036.1:0-1488 GCA_036306845.1 Acutalibacteraceae bacterium
GATGGATTTAAAACGATAGCGTAAAAAATACAGTCATCATTTTCTGCCGCAATCATACCGTGCGGTGTTGAGGAATCGTAATAAATACTGTCACCCTCACGCAAAAATTCAATATGGTCGCCAACCTGAACCTTAAGCGTACCCTTAATTACAATGTCGCACTCCTGACCTTCGTGGGTTGTAAGCTCAATATCGGCATTTTGTGCGGCCTCATTATAATCGGAAATAACATAAAGTGGCTCTGCAATACGGTTTTTAAAGGAAGCGGCAAGGTTAAAATAGGTCATACCGTGAGCCTTTTGGATTTCCTGACCCTCACCCTTACGGGTAACGGTATATCCTGCAAGGCGCGGACTTCTACCCTCGATAATATCGGTAACGTCAACGTTAAGCGCTAATGCACAACGATATAAGAAGGCAAAGTTAAGGTCGCGTTCGCCCGCTTCGCAACAAAGATATTCTTCTTCAGAAACACCGGTTTTAAGTGCCATTTCAGCAGGTGTAAGGCCAACGATTTCACGTAATGTTTTAATACGTTGTGCCATTTCCTGAATTTTAAATTCAAGACCTGTTGCTGTACTCATAATAAATAATCCTCCTAAATGGGTGGACCCAATTAAAAAGCCCGCCCCAAAGATATAATTCTTTGAGACGAGCTATAAGTTATTCGCTTATACCCCGCGGTACCACTCAAATTGCACGGGCAAAACCGCACCACTCAGGCTCCAACAAGCCGTATGCATTTACGCAGCAGTTACGGGAAGGTTCTACTAAGGCTTAGCCCGTTCTTCCTTCCGACTCGGAAGCTACAAACAAGGATTTTTCAGAACGGCTTTCACCACACGCCGTCTCTCTGCACTGAAATGAATCCGTGCCCTCTTCGTCAAAGTCTTTATTAACAGAAATATTATATCATACTAATGGGATTTTTGTCAATATTAAAGTTTATTACGTTGAATCTTTCCGCTTATAGTTTTCGGTAACTGGTCGCGGAAAACTACTACACGGGGATACTTATAAGGTGCAGTATGCGATTTTACGTAGTTCTGTATTTCACGCTTAAGCTCTTCGGTACCCTCAGTGCCCTTTGTAAGCACAATGCTTGCCTTTACAACCTGACCGCGAATATCATCAGGAACTGCAGAAACACCGCATTCTACAACGTACGGAAGCTCCATAATTACACTTTCAATCTCGAACGGTCCTATACGGTAGCCCGATGACTTGATAACGTCATCAATACGGCTTACATACCAGAAATAACCGTCCTCATCACGCCAAGCGGTATCGCCCGTGTGATATACGTCATCATACCAAGCATCATTGGTTTTTTCTTCATCCAGATAATATTCTTTAAACAGACCGCAAGGTGCACCGTTTTTAGTATGAATTACGATTTCACCAACCTCACCCGTAGCAACGGAATTACCATCGGGGTCAACGATATCAACATCGTACTGCGGTGAAGCCTTACCCATAGCACCAACC
>JAXJYT010000037.1:0-5769 GCA_036306845.1 Acutalibacteraceae bacterium
ACTTTTGGTACCTCTTGTTGAGGAGGGGTGGACGTCTCCCGATGATGCGGTGGTAACGGGAACGCTTGAACGCTATTTAGCGCCGATGAAGGAAGCGGGGGTTGACACCGTGATTTTGGGATGCACCCACTTCCCGATACTGTCCGATGCCATAAAGCGTGTGTTGGGCGAAGGCGTTACGCTTATAAATATGGGTGTAGCCGCCGCCGAGCGTGTGCGTGAGCTGCTTGTGGAAAGCAATTCGCAAAACGACTCTGTAATGCCACCCGTACACCGATTCTTTGTGAGCGATAAGCCGCAAAGCTTCTCACGTACGGCGCGTACCCTTTTGGGTGAGGCTATTGACGAAACACAGGTAGAGCAGGTGAACATTAAAGAGCTATGAAGGATGTAGTAATCAAAATAAAGGGAAGTCAGGGTACCGACCGCGATAATATGGACGTTATCGAGTTTTCGAGTGTCGGCACGATGGAAAAGACCGACGGGGCTTACGTTCTTCGGTACGAGGAAGGACAGATGCTTGGTGTCGGCAAGGTCAGTACTACGCTTACCGCCAAGGGTGACGGCACGGTGGTGCTTGCGCGCGAGGGGAATCTTAATTCCCGCCTTATAATAAAGCGCGGCAGAAGGACAAGCTGTTTTTACAGTATTCCGCAAGGGGAA
This sequence comes from Acutalibacteraceae bacterium, assembly GCA_036306845.1. Lineage (GTDB taxonomy): Bacteria > Bacillota > Clostridia > Oscillospirales > Acutalibacteraceae > UBA737. Next base: position 664 of record JAXJYT010000037.1, read on the forward strand.
TTGACCCTTGGTATTTACGGCAACCGCGTGGATGTAAATTTAGATGAAAACGGCGGCAGGGTATTTCTTGATTATGCAATTGATGCCGATTTAAAGCCGCTTAGCAATAACACAGTAGAAATAGAGGTAAAATGATATGTCACTTTTAGTAGCAAAAGCAAAGGAACAAATTAAAGAAGCGTTGCTTGGCGCCGCGCAGTCTGCTATCGATAGCGGCGCGTTTGAGGCGGCAGAGCTTCCCGAATTCGCAATAGAGGTTCCCGCCAACCGTGAGCACGGCGACTATGCCGCAAATGCCGCAATGGTGTGGGCGCGCGCCTTCCGTAAGGCTCCGCGTATGATTGCCGAAACACTCAAGGAAAACATTTCGCTTGAAGGCACCTATATCGACCGCCTTGAAATTGCGGGTCCCGGCTTCATCAACTTCTTTTTAAGCGATAGATACTATGCCGATATCGTAGCCGACGTAACGGAAAACCGCGAAAACTACGGCAAAAGCGATTTCGGCGCGGGCGAGCGCGTACTTGTTGAATTCGTGTCGGCAAACCCCACGGGACCGATGCATATCGGTAATGCGCGCGGCGGCGCTTTGGGTGACTGTCTTGCGGCGGTAATGTCGGCGGCGGGCTACTATGTCGAGCGTGAATTCTATATAAACGATGCGGGCAATCAGATTAATAAATTCGGTTTGTCATTGGACCTTCGTTATCAGCAGCTTTATACCGATGGCGTAGAGATGCCCGAGGATTCGTATCACGGCGAGGACATTATAAATCACGCCAAGGCGTTCAGTGAGATGCATGGCGATAAGTATATGAGCGCGAGTGAGCCCGAGCGCAGAAGTGCTTTGGTAGAGTTCGCGTTACCTAAAAATATAGCAGGTCTTGAAAGCGACCTTTTAAAGTACCGCATCAAGTACGATACGTGGTTCAGAGAAAGCACACTTCACAACAACGGTGAGGCGGCGCGTATAATCGAGCTTTTAAAGCAGAGCGGACATACCTATATGCAAGAGGATGCCCTTTGGTTCCGCGCCACCGATTTCGGTTGCGATAAGGATTTCGTGCTTGTTCGCGCAAACGGTGTTCCGACCTATGTTGTGCCCGATATAGCATACCACTACAACAAGTTAGAGGTGCGTAAGTTTGACCGCGCCATTGACATATTGGGAGCCGACCATCACGGTTATGTGCCGCGACTTAAGGCGGCGCTTACCGCCTTGGGTGTAGATGCTAAGCGCCTTGACGTCGTTCTTATGCAGATGGTACGCCTTGTGCGCGACGGTGAGGTTATAAAGGCATCCAAGCGTTCGGGTAAGGCAATTACGCTTCTTACCTTGCTTGACGAGGTGCCGATTGATGCCGCGCGATTCTTCTTCAATCTTCGTGAGCCGAATTCGCACTTCGATTTCGACCTTGATTTAGCGGTGAGTGAATCCAACAGCAACCCCGTTTACTACGTTCAGTACGCTTATGCGCGTATATGCAGTATAATCCGCAATCTTGAGGCGGAGGGTATATCGCTTCGCGAGGCTACGGTTGATGAGCTTTGCAGACTGTCTGCCCCCGAGGAGCGCGAGCTTATTTCGCACATTTCGGCGCTTACTGATGAGATTATCGTGTCGGCTAAGAGCTACGACCCTGCGCGTATTACCCACTACGTTAACGAGCTTGCAACCAAGTTCCACAAGTTCTACGGCGCGTGTCGCGTTAAGGGTGATGACGAGGCGCTTACAATGGCGCGCGTGGCGTTGTGTAAGGCTACGGGCACCGTTATCAAAAATGTGCTTGATATGCTGAAAATCACCGCACCCGAAAAGATGTAAAGTAAAAAGTGTTGAGTGAAAAGTGTTAAGTTAAGGTGCGCTTACGGCACGGATATAAAAAATTAGCAATTAGAAATTAGCAAATAGCAAATAAAGGTGTCGCTTTGCGACATATATACCGTTTCGCATCGCGAAACACATATAATTGCTATTTGAACATTGCACATTATATATATCGTGCGCTTTGCGCACACATTAACTTTCCACTTTCCACCTTCCATTTAACACTTAACAAGATGGGAGTTTGTTATGAAAATTGATAACCGTAATCTTACAATGCTGATGGACCTTTACGAGCTTACCATGGCTAACGGAATTATGGATAGCGAGTATAACGATACCGTTACCTATTTCGATATGTTTTTCCGCCGTGTACCCGATGAAGGCGGATATGCCATAATGGCGGGTATAAAGCAGCTTATAGAGTATCTTGACAATCTTCATTTCGATGACAGCGATATCGAGTATCTTAAATCACTCAACTTGTTCAGTGAGCAGTTTATCGACTATCTTCGCACCTTCCGCTTTACTTGTGACGTATGGGCGGTGCCCGAGGGTACACCCATCTTCCCACAGGAGCCGATTCTCACGGTGCGCGGTCCCGTAATGCAGGCGATGATGGTTGAAACGATGATACTTCTTACCATAAATCATCAATCGCTTATTGCTACCAAGGCAAACCGAATCGTACGCGCCGCTCAGGGTCGACCCGTTATGGAATTCGGCGCGCGTAGGGCACAGGGCGCAGATGCCGCCTACTACGGTGCGCGTGCGGCAGTAATCGGCGGTTGCGCGGGTACTTCGGATATAAAGACGGCAAAGGATTTCGGTGTTAAGGCTTCGGGCACGATGGCGCATAGCTGGGTACAGCTCTTTAAGGATGAGTATACCGCTTTTCGCGCCTATGCCGAAAAGTACCCCGACAGTTGTCTGCTTCTTGTTGACACCTATAACGTTTTAAAATCGGGCATTCCTAACGCTATCCGCGTGTTTGATGAGGTGCTGAAGCCCTTGGGCAAGCGCCCGCTTGGTATCCGTATAGATAGCGGCGACATCACGTATCTTTCCAAAAAGGTAAGAAAGATGCTTGATGATGCGGGCTACCCCGACTGTAAGATTTGCGTTTCAAATTCACTGGATGAATATTTAATCCGCGATATGATTTTCCAAGGCGCGTGCGTTGATAGCTTTGGCGTGGGCGAGCGGCTTATTACCGCATCGAGTGAGGCTGTTTTCGGCGGCGTATACAAGCTTGCGGCGGTAGAAAAGCCCGACGGTGAGGTTATACCCAAAATTAAGGTGAGCGAAAACACCGCAAAGATAACGCTACCGGGTATCAAGATTCCGTGGCGCCTTTTTGACCGCGAAACAGGTAAGGCTATTGCCGACGTTATTACCCTTAATGATGAAAAAATCGTAAGCGGTGAGCCGTACGAGATTTTTGACCCCATTCATACGTGGAAGCGTAAGACGGTTACCGATTTTATTGCCGTTAAGCTTCAGAAGCAAATCTTCAAAAGCGGTAAATGCGTTTACGAATCCCCCGATGTTTCGGAAATTGCCGCCTACCGCGCAGAGCAGGTTGAAAGCCTTTGGGATGAGGTTAAGCGTTTTGAAAAGCCGCACACCTACTACGTAGATTTAAGTCATAAGCTTTGGGAGCTCCGTAACGAGCTTCTTAATAAGGCTACCTTTAAAGGAGAAAACTGATGAAAAGAATAATTGCTTTAATTCTTTGTTTGTGTTTTGCGTTTACCCTTTGCGCCTGCGGTGAAGAGGAAGAAAAGACAGAACAATACGGCGTTGACGTAAACTATTATGCAAAGCACGGTGAAATACCCGAGGTTGAATACAAGCTTGGCGCCGATGTTGACAAGATTATTGCCGATGTCGAGGCGGCGCAGGAGGAAACCGAGGATGACGGTCACGGTCACAGCGCCTACAACGTGTTTGAGGAGGGTGACCGCTCTCTGCTTGTTACAAGCGGTACAAACTACTATTTTGATACCGATAACAAGAGCGCGGGTGTATCCTATATCGTAAACTTCGATGCAAGCTACGGCTTTGCGCTTGATACCTACAGTATCGAGATTAAAGAGGCGCTTGAAACCTTGGGTCTTAAGTCCACCTTGCGCGAAGCAGACAAGGAGGAGGTATTCTACATCCCCGGCGCTATGAATCTTTCGGTGATGGAATACACCTTCGAGAAATGCACCATCGTTTTCGTATTTCAAGAGGATAAGCTTTGCGCTACCGCGATACACAGATAAAATGATAAGTGGAAAGTGAAAAGTGGAAAGTTAATGTGTGCGCAAAGCGCACGATATATATTGTCGGCAACGCCGACACCGAAACTTAACACTTAACACTTAACATTTTGCACTTAACACTTAACATTCAACACTTTTTAAGGAGAAATTTTAAATGCCAACCGACCAAAAAGCACCGCTTGGAACGTTTCCCGTAGTAGCACTGCGCGGACTCGTTGCCTTTCCCGATATGGTGCTGACCCTTGATGTAGGAAGAAAGAAATCCATAAAGGCGCTTCAAAGCGCGATGGATAGAAGTCAACCGATATACCTTGTAACACAAAAGGATATTACGGTTGAAAACCCGAATATAGATGACCTTTATAAAATCGGTTGCCTTTGCCGCGTACGTCAGGTGCTTAAAACGCCCGACGGCAACGTAAAGGTGTTGGTGCAGGGACTTTACCGCGCCACACACAAGACCTTTGCCGATAACGGCGCGTACTACGTGTCGATGATAGAAAGGTGCGAGGATAAGCCTGACCGTCACCGCGCGGTTTATAAGGAGGGCTTGCTTCGCCGTATCCGTAGCGAGTTTGAACGCTACGCGGCGGTTAATCCGAATCTGCCCGCCGACGTCGTTATGGCGGTTGCCACCGATGAGGATATAATGCACCTTTGCGACTATATTGCGTTCCACATTCCTGCGCCCTTTGACGACAAGCAGTTCGTGCTTGAGCAATTAAGCCTTGCCACGCGCGCAAAGGTACTGCTTGAGCTGTTGTCCAAGGAGCGTGAGGTCACCGAGATTGACAACCGCATCGGTGAGAAAACACGCTACCGCCTTGAAAAAAGTCAGAAGGAATTTTATCTGCGCGAGCAGATGAAGGTTATAAGCGACGAGCTTTACGGCGATGACTCTGCCGATGAGATAGATAATTATTACGAAGCGGTAGAAAGGCTTGATGCCGACGATAGCGTAAAGGAAAAAATTACTACCGAAATAAATAAGCTTGCCAAGATGCCGCAGGG
>JAXJYT010000038.1:0-7122 GCA_036306845.1 Acutalibacteraceae bacterium
GGGCGTATACCGTGGGCGGACTGATTTGTGTAATCGGTCAGCTTTTTACCGAAATGTATACCTTTTTTGATTTGCCCGAAAAATCGGTGAAAACAGCAGTGCCGGTAACGCTGATATTTATAGCATCGCTGCTTACGGGTATCGGCATATTTGATAAAATCGCAAAACACGCGGGTGCCGGTACCATAGTGCCCATTACGGGCTTTTCCAATGCCGTTACCGCCCCCGCAATAGAATTTAAAAGTGAGGGATGGATTTTAGGTCTTGGTGCAAAGATGTTTACGATTGCAGGACCCGTTATTGTGTATGGAACTGTGGCAAGTGTAATTTATGGGGTTATTTATTGGATAGTGCGGATTGTATAACAAAAGGCTTGACCAAATTGGTCAAGCCTTCGCTGTTGCTTTTTTAATAAAGAAATATCGCGTATAAAGTATTGCGGTAATTGTAAATAAAAGTGATATTACTGAAACAAACTGTTGTGCATATATTGGAAACCCAAATATTGAGTTGTTGTTATTTTGAATATAAGAGACCAAAGGACTTATACAAAGTGTAGTTGAAAATCCGACAAGACCTGCAATTGCCTGAGTAATGGCTAATGAATCGGCCCTATTTTCAATCGGAACATAATCAAATATTAAATTGATAAGAGCACTGTTTATACCGCCTAATGCAATGCCGTGAAATATATAATATAAAGCAAAAAAGATTTTACCTATTGCAGGAACTGCCAAAATTACGAAAATTTGCGATATTCCTGAAAAAATAAAGCACTTTTCAAGCATTACTGCAAAATTATTTTTGTCGGCATATCTGCCCCAGAATTTTGAAACGGAAATTCTCGATATACTTCCACACATTGCTATGACCGAAACAAATTTTAGGCTCAAGCCTAATTCACCTATTTGATATGTACTGTAAAATGGGGTTGATATATATGTGGAGATGTTATGGAGTATAAAAACAATGGTAACGCGGATGACACTTTTGTTTTTAAGTAGTTCGCTAATCAGCTGTTTAAATTTTTTTGGTGGACTATGTGGTATTTCCTTTTCCACAGCAAATATCATAGTAAGCGAATGCAACACCATTAGAATAAAAATAACAACTGCAGACAAGACAAATGCGGTTCTTATTCTTCCGGTTTCAGAGAAATGATCTACTACAGCGCCCATAGCAAAAGTAAATGCCATTCCTGATACAAGGGATATTATTTCCTTATTTGCTGTGAAATTTCCACGCTGCTTATCTTCCACTAATGACATCAACCAATTTATCTTTTTCGGATGAGCAAAATTGTAGAACAAAAAAGCGGAAAAAATCAAAATTACAAATAATACGATTTTTACTTGTTTATCAAAACCTGTCAAAGGTATAAGATAAAGTAGCATAAAAAGAAGTTGATTTATAATACTGGATATTATTACAAACCTTTTAACTTTTGTACGTCTTATGGATAAGGATAGGAGTTGAAACAAACAACCTAAAGAGATGAACGAAGATAAAATTCCTGTAAGACTATCCGAAAAACCCAATTCCTTAGTAAGCGTTGCAAGGTAAGAACCTGCCACTAAGATAGAAATGAAATATTCAAGTGCAGCCTCGAAAATATACATCAATCTACTACGTTTCATATTTTTTATATGAAATTCGTTCATAAATAAATCAATCCCCCTATATTAAAATTTTGGTGCTTATAAAACTTTACTTTATTTAAAATGTGTAGTATACTATACAGCATATTAAACTATTTTGTTGATTTCAATGTTAATATTGCTAAAAAGAAGCACTATATTGCGATAGGGGTATGTTATGGAAAAAGAATTTATACATTTTGATAATTTTAATCTGCCAATTAAAATGCAGCACATTGATATGAGTGAGGGCAAGGTTTACCGTGGAATACATTCACATATTGCCATTGAGATCGTTGTGGTTAAAAGCGGCACATTGAATTGCTGTGTTGATGAGAAAACCATCATGTTACATCCCGAACAAATTATCTTCATAAACAGTAATATGAGACATAGGCTGTATTCTGAAAACGCAGAGATTGTATACTATCAAGTGGATATTAGTTTACTGCAAGAGCATGCAAATGATAATAAACTCTCAAAGCTATATTTCTTTATTTTGCGTTCGCAGGTAAAGCCGTATTTAGTCTTTGATGATAACAACGAAATAAAAGAGTTATTAAATAAAATAAATATAATATATTATGAGAATTCAGAAGAGAGCTATTGGTATAAAAAGGCGTATCTTTATCAACTTGTTGCTTTTATGTATTCACAGTCATTTATTCTTTCTTTGATGATTTCCAATGAACAGTTCCAAAAAATTGAACGAGTCGTTTACTACATAGATACTCATTTTAAATCACCCATTACGCTTGACGATATCGGCGCGTTGGTAAAATATAATAAGTATACAATTTGCCACACTTTTAAGGCGATAACCGGTTCTACCATTTTTGAATATATTAATTTTATACGAGTTCAGTATGCCGTTGAAAAATTAAGAGACCCCAAAAACACAATTCTATATATCGCTACTGAATGTGGGTTTTCTTCAGCAACATATTTTAATAAAGTTTTTAAAAACTATATTGGATGTTCACCTTCGGTTTATAGGAAACTCTTGTCTAACTAATGGGTCCTACTTGACCACAAGCAGAGGGATATATTTTAGGTGTCGGCGCTAAAATGTTTTCAATCGCGGGACCTGTCATTGTCTATGGCGCGGTGGCATCGGTTGTGTATGGCATAATCTATTGGATAACGACATTATTCTAATAAAAAAGGCTTGACCGATCGGTCAAGCTTTTTCAAATTTGTGTTGCACCCTATATATTGAATTGTTTAAATGAATTATCAACCAAAGCGGTGATTTTGTCAAACCCTATTTCTTTAAGATATTTCTTTGTATCATCGAATGCAAAATCAAGCGTGTCAATACTGTGGCTATCGGATGCAAGAATAATAGGTACCTTATTTTTGCTTAAAATGTGGAGCAGGTTTTCAAAAGGATAAACCGTTGTTCTAAGACCTCTCGCAATGGCTCCGGTGTTAATTTCGAAAATTGAACCGCTTTTAAGCGCTTCTTTTGTATATTTTTCAGAAATTTTAATATAATCTGTATCGCCTAAAAAAAGAGTTTCACCGATCTCATCAAACTTTGTAATCAGGTCAAAATGACCGATAATATCGGGCTTTCTTGTTTTAATATATTGACAAAAATTGCTGTAATAAGATTCGGCAAATGCTAAGTGATTATTTCCGAATGCTTCAAGACATTTTTTAAAATAATCGTAATTTGAATCAATGGGATAGTATTTGTTGTTACGAAAACCATAGTGGCAAGAACCGATAATATAATCAAAATCGTTGCGGTTCAAGGGACTAAAAGCATCTTCTTCAACACCCAAATATATTTGTATTTGATTTTTATATTTTTCTTTGAGGGTTTTAATTTCGTTTATGTAGCCCAATTGGTCTTTCATACAGTAACGCAAATCATAAGCGGTATATCCATGATCAGAAAAACCGATAGAAATAATCCCTTTTTCTATTGCTGCCTGTATAATTTCTTTGGGAGTGTTTTTGCCATCACTGTAGGTAGAGTGTATATGGTAACTATATAACATTATTATGCGTCCCCTTATTTCTGTTCCTAAGTTTTATAATTTGCGCAATAACAAAATCAATACCCATAGTTTTAAAAAGTAATCCAAAAGCTGAGGAAAGCAATATGCCCCAATTAGATAAAATCCCACCAACAATTACTATTAAAATATCGGTCAGTAATAACGCTTTGCCTATTTTTATATTTGAAAATTTTTGAATGATTAAAGCAATGACATCGGTGCCACCTGAGCTTGAACCTACATAGAACATAATTCCACTGGCGATTGCAATGATGAACGCACCAATAATCGCAGAAACGAGCTGGTTTTGAATAATAGGCTCGTTAAATCCAAGAAATGTTTCAAAAACACCGATAAAAATTGTTGTTAAATAGGAGCCCACGAATGTTTTTATCCCTATGCTTTTACCAAGAATCAAAAATGCAACTATAATCAGTGAAAAATTGATAACCATTAAGATGTTCGACGGTGAAAAGGGTAAAAAGAAGTTTAAAATCACCGAAATGCCGCTTGTTCCGCCAAGCAACAAAGAATGTGGGAAAATAAACAATACTGTACTTACGGCATACAAAGCACAGCCCAGTATAATCAATAAATAATCTGCAATGAATGTTTGAGTCCGATTACTACTCAAAAGAGAACCCTCCCTTTTTGTAAGTATATGGTTAGAATTATAACATATTGTTGATTTGGTGTAAATATTTTTACAAACCAATGGTTCCTACTTGCACACAATCAGAGGGATTCGTTTTAGGCGTTGGCGCAAAGATGTTTACAATAGCGGGACCGGTCGTTGTTTATGGTACAGATGCGGTTTTTAATATGTTGTTTAGTTCTTCCATACGCTCTTGTGTTGGCTCGGGTAAATTGCTGAATGGGAAATTGATTCCCATATTATCATATTTTACCTGACATATCTTCTTAAACGGTAAAAGCTCGATTTTATCAACACAAGGAAACTCTTTCAAAATGTTATTAAGTTGTTTGATATTTTCGGTTGTATCGTTTACCGTTGGAATTATTACCTGACGGAGTGTAACAGGTATTTTTCGTGCTTGTAGCTCATTTAGAAAACTAAGAACACAATCAAGTGAGCATCCAACATTTTCTCGGTAATCGGCATCGTTGGTGTATTTTATATCAAGCAAAACGCGGTCGGTATATTGCAGTAAATCTTTTACAGCATCGTTCAAAATACAACCTGATGTATCAAGACAGGTGTTGAGTCCTGATTCTTTTGAAAGTCTAAAAATTTCTGCTGCGAATAGCGGTTGTGTGAGCGGCTCTCCGCCCGAAAGGGTAATGCCGCCCTTATCGCCGTAATATTCTTTATAGCGTAGAGCGCGTTTTACTATTTCTTCGGCAGTATATTCTGTTCCATTGCCGAATTCCCATGTATCAGGATTATGGCAACACTTACATCTTAACGGACAACCCTGCAAGAACGCCACAAAGCGTACACCCGGACCGTCTACCGTACCAAGACTCTGAAAAGAATGAATATATCCCTTTATCATAAGCAGGTGTGGAAGGTACGGCTTATAACCTCGCGTTGTTGTTCGCGAGAAAGCTTGTTAAAGTTTACGGCATAGCCTGATACGCGAATGGTGAGATTCGGATAATCATCGGGATTCTCATAAGCCTTTATAAGAGTTTCGCGGTTAAGCACGTTTACGTTTATGTGGTGTGCGCCTTTTTTGAAATAACCGTCAAGGATAGAAACAAGATTATTAACCCTCTCGTCTTCATTCTTGCCGAGCGCATCGGGTGTTATGGAGAATGTGTTTGATATACCGTCACGGCAGTCATCATAACGGATTTTAGCAACCGAGTTAAGAGATGCCAACGCGCCATTTTCTTCACGATTGTGCATCGGATTAGCACCTGGGGCAAAGGGAGTGCCTGCGGCTCTGCCATCGGGCGTAGCACCCGTGTGCTTACCGTACATTACATTTGAAGTTATTGTAAGCACCGATAGGGTGTGAATAGCATTTCTGTATGCGGGTGTCTTACGAAGTTCGGTAATGACGGTGTGCGTAATATCGCGCGCAATAAGGTCAACACTGTCATTATCGTTGCCATATGTGGGGAAATTGCCCTCGGTATTAAAATCAACGATATATCCCATTTCATCTTTAACGGGATGCACCTTAGCGTGCTTGATAGCGCTTAATGAATCGGTAACAACCGAAAGACCCGCAACGCCGAATGCCATAAGTCGCTCAACCAGGGTATCATGAAGCGCCATCTGGGTCTTTTCGTATGCATATTTATCGTGCATATAATGGATAACGTTCATTGTGTTTACGTAAAGCTTGCTTAACCACTCAATGTAAACGTTATAACGCGCCAAAACTTTATTGAAATCAAGCGTTTCGGCATCCATTACGGGCATTTGCGGGCCGATATGAATACCGCTCGTTGTATCAAAACCGCCATTTATAGCGATAAGTAAAAGCTTGGCTAAATTGCAACGCGCGCCAAAGAATTGCATCTGCTTGCCGACCTCCATAGCCGATACACAACAAGCGATTGCATAATCATCCCCATGATGTGGACGCATAATTTCATCGTTTTCGTACTGTATGGAATCGGTATCCGCCGAAACCTTGGCACAAAATTTCTTAAAGCCTTCGGGTAGAGCATCCGACCAAAGCACAGTAAGATTAGGCTCCGACGAACTGCCCAAGGTATATAACGTATTAAGCACACGGAAGCTGTTCTTAGTGACAAGCGTTCTTCCGTCTTTACCCATACCGCCAACGGCTTCGGTAATCCACATAGGGTCACCACCAAAAAGCTCGTTATATTCGGGCGTACGCAAATGGCGGGCAATACGAAGCTTCATAATGAAGTCATCCATAAGCTCCTGCGCGCCTTCTTCGGTAAGGGTTCCGTTTTTAATGTCGCGCTCAATATAAATATCCAAGAATGTGCTTACGCGGCCAAGTGACATCGCCGCGCCGTTTTGTTCCTTAATTGCGCCAAGATATGCGAAATATGTCCACTGTATTGCTTCACGTGCGTTTGCGGCAGGCTCGCTTATATCATATCCGTACATAGCCGCCATTTCCTTTAAATATCCAAGGAAGGTTATTTGTTGGAAAAGCTCTTCGGTAAGACGAACGTTTTCGGCATCAAAGGTACCGTTTCCTATGTTTTGCTTGTCCTTTTTCTTTTCTTCAATAAGCTTATCAATACCGTAAAGCGCTACACGGCGGTAGTCGCCTATAATTCTACCCCTGCCGTAAGCATCGGGAAGACCGGTTATAAGGTGGCAACGGCGGGCAAGTCGCATTTCGTCGGTATACGCTCTGAAAACGCCATCATTATGCGTAGTGCGGAATTTGAACTCATCCTCAACCTTATCGCCAAGGCGGTAGCCGTAGGCGGCGCAAGCCTGACGCGCCATTCTGATACCGCCAAATGGGTTAACACCGCGCTTTAGCGGAGCATCGGTCTGCATACCCACAATA
>JAXJYT010000039.1:0-6148 GCA_036306845.1 Acutalibacteraceae bacterium
GTATTATTATACAATATTTTTTACATTCGGTCAATAAAAAAGGCTTTCCGTACGGAAAGCCTTAAAATTTAGTCTTCAAAATCAAAGCCTGTTTTCAGAGCAGTGATATTTGCCTCAAGCAAATCGGCACGCTTTGCGGAAACAACCTTTTTCATTGCCTCTTTTGCATTTTCAAAATCAACAACGCCTGTTTCCTTTATCATCTTGCCAAGCATAATCATATTAGCGAGTGTAGGTGTGCCTAAATCCGCCGCAAGCTTGGTTGCGGGAATATAATATGCATCAACATCACGACGCTCTACCTTGCGACCTATAAGGGTGCTATCAATTATGATTTTGCCACCTTTAACGCAAGCATCCTCATACTTATCAAGTGAGGGCAGGTTCATCGCAAGTAAAACATCGGGATTTGATACTATGGGAGAGCCAACCGGCTCATCACTTAAAATTACACTGCAGTTAGCGGTACCGCCACGCATTTCGGGACCGTAGGACGGAAGCCAGCTTACCTGCTTATCCTCAAAAAGTCCTTCGTATGCAAGACACTTACCTGCAAAGAGAACGCCCTGACCGCCAAAGCCTGCTATAAGAATTTGTGTTGTCATAAAGCTTAGTCCTCCTTTATACCTGCATCCTTATCCCTATAAACGCCAAGCGGATAATAGGGTATCATTTTTTCCTCTACCCACTCGAGTGCCTTACTGGGAGTCATACCCCAGTTTGTAGGACAAGAGGATACAACCTCGATAAGTGAAAAGCCTTTGCCTTCAACCTGATTCTTAAATGCCTTTAAAATAGCCTTCTTTGCATTTTTAACGTTCTTCACGTTGTTAACTGCTACACGCTCAATATACTGTGGCGCATCAAGTTCAGAAAGCATTTCGCTAACCTTAATGGGATAACCTGCAACGTTAACATCACGACCGTAAGGTGAAGTCTGTGTCACCTGACCCGGTAGTGACGTAGGCGCCATCTGACCGCCTGTCATACCGTAAATTGCATTGTTTACAAATATAATTGTAATATTTTCGTTTCTTGTTGCGGCATGAACCGTTTCCGCCATACCGATAGAAGCCAAGTCACCGTCACCCTGATATGTAAATATAATGTTTTCGGGCATACAACGTTTAAGACCCGTAGCAACGGCAGGTGCTCTACCGTGTGCAGCTTCGACCATATCGCAAGCAAAATAATCATAAGCCATAACTGCACAACCAACGGGTGCTACGCCTACAGTCTTACCCTCAATACCAAGCTCATCGATAGCTTCGGCAACAAGGCGGTGAATGATACCGTGTGTGCAACCGGGACAATAGTGAAGCGGTGCATCTGTAAGTGATTTAGGTTTTTCGAACACTACCATTACGCATTCTCCTTTGCAAGTTTTTCTATAGCGACATATACCTCTTCGGGTGTTACAATCATACCGCCCGTACGGTTGCAAAGCTCAACAGGCTTTGCGCAGTCAATAGCAAGCTTAACGTCCTCTATCATCTGACCCATAGAAAGCTCAACCGATAAGAAGCCCTTAACCTGCTTTGCCGCCTCCTTAAGAACATCCTTCGGGAAAGGCCAGAGAGTAATCGGGCGGATAAGACCAACCTTTATTCCTGCCTTTCTTGCGGCTACGACGGCATTCTTGGAAACACGGGCCGCTATACCGAAGGCAACTACACAGTACTCTGCATCCTCCATCATAAAGGATTCGTACATACATTCGTTTTCTTCAATTCTCTTATAACGCTCAAAACGCTCGAAGTTGGTTTGCTCAAGAATTTCGGGCTTTAAGTAAAGTGAGTTAACGATATTATGCTCACGCTCACACTTAGTACCCCTTACTGCCCAAGGCTTATCAACACGTTTTGTTTCCGGTTCGGGAATTTCAACGGGTTCCATCATCTGACCCATTGTACCGTCGGCAAGAAGCATAGCGGGAACGCGATACTTATCAGAAAGGTCGAACGCCTTAATTGTGAGGTCTGCCATTTCCTGAACAGAGGCAGGCGCTAATACGATAAGGTGATAGTCACCGTGTCCGCCACCCTTTGTAGCCTGGAAATAATCCGACTGTGAAGGCTGAATACCGCCAAGACCGGGGCCGCCGCGTTGAACGTTAACGATAAGGGCGGGAAGATCTGCACCGGCGATATATGAAATACCCTCCTGTTTTAAGGAAACACCGGGGCTTGAGGAAGATGTCATTACACGGAAGCCTGCGGCGGCAACGCCGTAAACCATATTAATAGCGGCAACTTCGCTTTCTGCCTGTAAAAAAGTTCCGCCGATTTTAGGCATTCTTTTCGCCATATAAGCAGCAATTTCAGTTTGCGGTGTGATTGGGTAACCGAAATAATGCATACAACCTGCCTTAATAGCGGCTTCGGCAATAGCCTCGTTACCCTTCATTAATACTTTTTCACTCATATCCTATTCCCTACCTTTCAACCGTGATTACGCAGTCAGGACACATAGTAGCACAAAAAGCGCAACCGATACATTCATCCTGATTTGTCATTTCGGCGGGTGAATGTCCCTTTGCATTTATTTTATCCTTTGCGATAACAAGTATCTTTTTAGGACATGCATCTACACAAAGACCGCAGCCTTTGCAAAGGTCTGAATTAAAAGTTACTTTAGCCATTTTAAATCCCCTTTATATCAAAGTATTTCTCTTGAAGCGAAAGCTTCAAAAGATTATCAGTATCAATACCTTCTATAACACGGTCGGTACCCGACGTGAAAATTATAGGTAAGTTTGTTTTTTGTGAAAGCTCATCTGCAATAGCAAACGTATCAATAACAGTTTGCGCAGTCGTAGCATCACCAATATTTGAATTGTTGATTATTGCGGTAAACGGAATTTTAGATGCCGCTTCTATTTCACGCATAACCTCTATTGCCTCGTCAGCGGTACGGGTAAGCGGTCTGTAGAAGTTAGCGACAAAAATCATTTCATAATCGTTTTCTTCTAATATGTAATCACGGTATCTTCCAAGAGCAAAGGCACCGCGGTCATCACCGCCAATATCCATAACGGCATAAAAATCCTTTTGCTGTACAAGACTGTAAACCTGTGCGGGAAGTGCGGGCAAATCAAGATTTGTATTAGCAAATGCCGGTGAAATCAGTTCAATACCCGCATCACTTAAAACCTTGGCACTATCCTTTGTTCTGAAATACGGATTTACAATATCAAGGTCAGCAATTTTTACATTCTTACCGTTATTTCGCATTTGAAGCGCAAAATTAACCGCAAGATTAGTTTTACCGCTACCGTAATGACCTGCAAAAAGTGTTACGCGCTTATATTTATAATCAGCCATTGCAAACCTTTACGCTCCAACCAAACTTATCCTCTGCCTTACCCCACTGAATAGCGGTAAGCTCGTTATAAAGTTTCTGTGTGAGAGCACCAATTTTATTATCAGAAATGGTATATTCCTTTCCATTGTAGAAAAGATGACCTATAGGTGATACAACTGCGGCAGTACCCGTACCCCAAGCTTCCTCAAGGGTTCCGTTTTCTACTGCTTCAAAAAGCTCATCAACCGAGAAGAGTCTTTCCTCTACCTCATACCCCCAACTGCGAAGCAATTCAATGCTTGACTTTCTTGTAATACCGGGAAGCACAGAACCTGTAAGCTCGGGAGTAATAATCTTGCCGCCTATCTTGAACATTACGTTCATAGCGCCAACTTCTTCGATATACTTTCTTTCTACACCGTCAAGCCATAATACCTGCGCATAGCCTTTTTCCTCTGCGCGCTTACCTGCGCGAAGACTTGCAGCATAGTTACCGACGCATTTAGCATAACCGGTACCACCACGTACTGCACGTACATCCTGCGACTCAATAGCGATAGATACTGGGTTTAATCCCGTTGCATAATATGCGCCAACGGGTGAGCAAATAACCGCAAATACGGCATTACTTACGGCGTGAACGCCAAGATGCGGGTCGTTACCGTAAAGGAACGGACGAAGATAAAGCGACGTACCTTCGCTATGCGGTACCCAATCTTTCTCAAGCTCAACAAGCGTATTAAGTATATCAAGACAGCCTTCTTCATCAATCTGAGGTAGACAAAGACGTTCTGCCGAGTTGTTAAGGCGCTTTACGTTTTCAAGAGGTCTGAAAAGGCGGATAGAGCCATCTTCGGCACGGTATGCCTTCATACCCTCAAAAATCTCGGCGCCGTAATGGAATACAGTGGATGCGGGGTGTGTAGGAATAGGACCAAACGGTACTATTCTTGCATTAAACCAGCCCTTATCGGCCGAGTAATCCATAAGAAACATATGGTCGGTGAAAATTCTGCCGAAGCCTAATTTGCTTTCATCGGTCGGACGCTCTTTAGGGGTTTTTGTTTTTGTGATTGAAATTTCATACTTCATAGCGTTTTTCTCCTTCTCACAGTTTATTTCTTTGTATTTTACCGCTTGCAGTTTTCGGTAGCTCATCACGGAAAACTACGACACGCGGATATTTATAAGGCGCAGTATGTTCTTTTACATACTGTTGTATTTCGCGCTTCAATTCCTCTGTACCCTCGGTACCCGAAACCAACACGATGCTTGCCTTTACAACCTGACCGCGAACCTCATCAGGCATGGCCGAAACGCCGCATTCAAGAACGTAAGGAAGCTCCATAATAACGTTTTCTATTTCGAATGGTCCTATGCGATAGCCCGACGATTTGATAACGTCATCAACACGACCAACGTACCAGAAATAACCGTCCTCATCGCGCCAAGCGGTATCACCAGTATGATAAAGACCTGCCCTTTTGCATTCGGCAGTTTTTTCTTCATCCTCAAAGTACCCGGTAAACAATCCGCAAGGTGAACCGTTTTCAATGCCGATTACGATTTCACCAACCTCACCAACGGGAACTGGCTTATCATCAGCATCAACAAGGCGAATATCATAAAGCGGTACCGGCTTACCCATAGAGCCAACACGTGTTTTAGTACCTACAAGGTTTGCAAGTGCAACGGTTGTTTCGGTCTGCCCAAAGCCCTCCATAATCTGAAGACCCGTTGCTTTTTCAAACTGTCTGAATACCTCGGGATTAAGTGCTTCACCCGCAGTAGTCATATGCTCAATAGTGCTTAAATCGAATTTAGATAAATCCTGCTTAATCATCATACGAAGCATTGTGGGCGGCGCGCAGAAGGTCGTGATACCGTACTGTTTGAACATAGGAAGAATATCGTTAGCATCAAAGCGGTCAAAGTCGTAGGCAAAAAGACCTGCTTCACAAAGCCATTGACCGTATATCTTGCCCCAGGCTGCTTTTGCCCAACCGGTATCAGAAATGGAAAGATGCAAACCGTCGGGATTTACACAGTGCCAATACTTAGCGGTAATAAAGTGACCAAGCGGATATTTATAGTTGTGCATTGCAATTTTAGGATTGCCCGTTGTACCCGATGTAAAGTACATAAGCATAAGGTCATCACCGCAGGGTGAATTGTCAGTGCGGTCAAACTTGCCCGTATACAGACAATACTCATCGTCAAAATAACGCCAACCTTCACGATGCTCACCAACGATAATCTTGGTTTCAAGTGTGGGTGATTTTTCCGCGGCAAGCTCTACCTGTTCGGGTACACCATCATCAGAGGTTGCAATTATCATCTTAACGCCCGCCTTATTAAAACGGTAGGTTATATCGTGTTCCTTTAACTGATTTGTAGCGGGAATCGCAACTGCGCCGATTTTATGAAGTGCCAACATACAGAACCAGAACTGATAATGACGCTTCAGTATGAGCATTACCTTATCACCCTTTTTGATACCGAGTGATTTAAAGTAATTAGCAGTTTGTGACGATGCACGCTTAATATCTGCAAAGGTAAAGCGGCGTTCGGTTTTATTTTTATCAATATGTAAAAGCGCTAACTTTTCAGGCTTTTTACGACCTAAGGCATCAATAACGTCAAACGCAAAGTTAAAGGTATCCTCATTTTTAAAGGAAATTTCCTTTAACGTACCGTTATCATCTTCGACCGGAATAACATAATTCTGCCAAACACGATCTTCAGATTTTACTGTCTTCTTTTTAGGCGGTGCAACAAACTCGCGCGAACCTGCATGTATAAGTTTTTGTATCGGCTCACTCGATGGATTTAAAACGATAGCGTA
>JAXJYT010000040.1:0-7967 GCA_036306845.1 Acutalibacteraceae bacterium
AACTTGCACTTAATCGGAAGATTGTTTGCTGCAACAAGCATAGCCTCGCGAGCAAGCTCCTCAGATACGCCGCCGATTTCGAACATTACGCGACCGGGCTTAACTACTGCTACACAATATTCTTGTGAGCCCTTACCTGAACCCATTCGGGTTTCAGCAGGCTTTTCAGTAATCGGCTTATCAGGGAATATTTTAATCCAAACCTTACCGCCACGCTTGATATAACGTGTCATAGCAATACGGGCAGCTTCTATCTGGTTAGAGGTGATCCACGCCGGCTCTAAAGCCTGAAGACCGAAGTCACCGTGGGTAACCGTAATACCGCGGGATGCAGCACCGGTCAAACGACCGCGCTGTACACGGCGGTACTTTACACGCTTAGGCATTAACATTAGCGTGAACCCCCTTGTCTTTTATTTGTGCGGCGGTTCTCATTAAGAACTTCGCCACGGTAGATCCATACCTTAACACCGATGATACCGTAGGTTGTGTTAGCCTCGGCAAAACCGTAGTCGATGTCAGCACGGAGTGTCTGTAGCGGAATGGTACCTTCGTGGTATCTTTCGCTTCTTGCGATTTCAGCACCGCCTAAACGACCTGAAACCTGAGTCTTAATACCCTTAACGCCAAGACGCATAGCTCTGCCGATAGAAAGCTTCATAGCTCTACGGAAGGATACACGCTTCTCGAGCTGAGCTGCGATGTTTTCTGCAACGAGCTGTGCATTTGCATCGGGGCTCTTAATCTCTACGATGTTAACGATAACGGGCTTACCGAGCATTTCCTGGCAGCGAGCGCGGAGCTTTTCAATCTCAGCGCCGTTACGGCCGATAACCATACCCGGCTTTGCACAATGGATGTGCAATCTAACTCTCTTGTCATCACGTTCGATTTCAACTTTTGCAATACCTGCTGTGAAAAGTGTTTTCTTGAGGTATTTACGGAGGTTGTAGTCCTCAACCAATGTATCACCGAAGTTATTATCATTGGCAAACCAACGTGAGTCCCAGTTTTTAATAACGCCTACACGGTAACCGTGCGGATTAACTTTCTGACCCATAACTTTAACCTCCCTTTCTTAAATCTCGCGTTCCTTAAGAACGATTGTCATATGACTTGTTCTCTTTAAGATGCGGTGTGCGCGGCCATGATCCTTCGGACGAATTCTCTTAAGAGTAGGTCCGGGGCATACCATGCACTCTGCTACGTAAAGACGAGCCATATCCATGTTTTTCTCTTCGGCATTTGCCATTGCTGAATGCAGAAGCTTCTCTAAATACTCGCAAGCGGACTTAGGAGTAAATTTGAGTATAGCCATAGCTTTTTCAGCATCTTGATTTCGGATTAAATCCAAAACAATATTCACCTTACGGGGTGAAATACGGGCGTATTTAAGTATTGCCCTTGCTTCCATAGTTAAACTCTCCTTTCGGCCGCTTATTTACCGGTAGTTTTAGCGCCGGCGTGACCTCTAAACGTTCTTGTAGGTGCAAACTCACCGAGCTTGTGACCAACCATATCCTCAGTTACATAAACGGGCACGTGCTTGCGACCGTCATGAACTGCAAAGGTGTGTCCGACGAAATCGGGGAATATGGTGGATGAACGGCTCCAAGTTTTAAGCACACGCTTTTCACCGGCTTCATTCATTTCCTGAACTCTCTTGAACAACACAGGTTGTACATAGGGTCCCTTTTTAATGCTTCTTCCCATTATGAAATCTCCTTTCGTCTGACTTACTTACGACGCTTTACGATATACTTATCGCTAGCCTTGTTCTTCTTGCGGGTCTTGTAGCCCAAGGTGGGTTTACCCCAAGGAGTAACAGGGCCCGGACGACCGATGGGGGATTTACCCTCACCACCACCGTGGGGGTGATCACAGGGGTTCATTACAGAACCGCGAACTGTGGGACGCCAACCCATGTGGCGCTTACGTCCAGCTTTACCGTAGTTGATATTAGCGTGCTCCGGATTAGATACGGTACCAACGGTAGCCATGCACTTATCGGGAACGTTGCGAAGCTCGCCTGAAGGCAGACGAAGCAATGCCATACCGTTTTCCTTAGCCATAAGCTGTGCCATGTTACCTGCACTACGTGCGAGCTGTGCGCCCTTACCGGGGTAAAGCTCGATGTTGTGAAGGAAGGTACCAACCGGAATGTTGATAAGCGGAAGTGCGTTACCCGGCTTGATATCAGCATCGGGTCCGCTTACTACTACATCGCCAACCTTAAGATCCTGAGGAGCGATGATGTAGCGCTTTTCGCCGTCCTCATACTGAACGAGGGCGATGAATGCAGAACGGTTGGGGTCATACTCAAGAGTAAGAACTGTAGCGGGAATGCCGAAACGCTCTCTCTTGAAATCGATGACTCTGTACTTTCTGCGGTTGCCGCCGCCTCTGTGGCGAACGGTGATGCGGCCATAGCTGTTACGGCCGGCATTTTTCTTTAAAGGTTCAAGCAAACTTCTTTCGGGCGCAACCTTTGAAAGCTCGGAATAATCCATGCTTGTCATATTACGGCGACCGTTAGTAGTCGGCTTATAATGCTTTATTGCCATTTGTTTTCACTCTCCTATTTTGGCTTAGCGAAACCGTTTTCGGTTTCATACATCACCGGAAATTAAATTTCCTACTGCGGTCAATTACATAAGACCGTCAAAGAATTCGATGGTCTTGGAATCAGCCTTAAGTGTTACGATAGCCTTCTTCCAGGAAGCTGTGTAACCTTCATAACGGCCCATTCTTCTCTTCTGACCACGTACATTGATGGTGTTTACCTTGGCAACGTCTACCTTGAACAGCTTTTCAACTGCATCAGCAATCTCAAACTTATTAGCGTCCTTAGCGACCTTGAAGGTGTATTTCTTGTCAGCAATGCCTGACATGCTCTTTTCGGTAATTACCGGAGCGATAATGATGTCCTGTGGAGCTTTCATTATGCGTACACCTCCTCAATTTTTGCTACGGCATTCTTAACAACAACAAGTGTGTCAGCGTTAAGGATGTCATAGGTGTTGATTGTGTTAACCTGAGCAGCCTTAGCGCCCGCAATGTTTGCGATGCTCTTTACTGCGAAGGAATTGTTATCCTCAAGCACAATCAAGGTTTTCTTGCCGGCGCCGATTGCCTTAAGGCAAGCTGCAACGGTCTTGGTTTTGTATTCTTCCATCTTGAGTTCATCAAGCACGATCATGTTGCCTGTAAGAACCTTATCGGAAAGTGCAGACTTAAGAGCAAGCTTGCGAACCTTCTTGTTGAGGCTGTAAGCATAATCTCTCGGCTTCGGTGCGTGTACTATACCACCGTGTCTCCACTGAGGAGCTCTTGTAGAGCCCTGACGAGCATGGCCTGTACCCTTTTGTCTCCAAGGCTTCTTACCGCCACCGGAAACTTCTGTACGGGTAAGAGTGGACTGTGTGCCCTGACGCTGGTTAGCAAGGTAGTTAACAACCGCTGCGTGCATAACAACCGCATTAGGTGCAATACCGAAAACTGCATCGCTTAACGTAAGCTCGCCAACGCTTTTACCTGTCATATCAACAACTGCAATATTTGGCATACTAAACACTCCTTCCTTAAGCCTTTACGCTATCGAAAAGAACTACGATACCGCCCTTGGGACCGGGAACGGCGCCCTTAACAGCGATGATATTCTTTTCTGCGTCTACTTTAACTACGCTGAGGTTCTGAACAGTAACGCGCTCGTTACCGAGGTGACCTGCCATCTTCTTGCCCTTGAATACGCGAGAAGGACTGGAGCAAGCACCCAAAGAACCGCCGTGACGGTGAACAGGACCTGTACCGTGTGTCTCCTTAAGACGGCCAAAGTTCCAGCGCTTGATTGTGCCGGCATAGCCCTTACCTTTAGAAGTACCGCGTACGTCTACTGCCTCACCCTCGGCAAATGTATCAGCCTTGATGATGTCGCCTACGTTAAGTACGCTTGTGTCTTCCAAACGGAATTCACGAAGTACCTTTTTGGGAGCAACGTCGCCTTTTGCGAAGTGACCCTTCATAGGCTTGTTTACCTTAGAAGCCTTCATATCGCCGTAGCCGATCTGAACAGCCTCATAACCGTCGTTCTCATTGGTCTTCTTCTGTGCTACTACGCAGGGACCTGCTTCGATAACAGTAACCGGAACGACATTACCATTTGCGTCAAAAAGCTGGGTCATACCAAGCTTCTTGCCAATGATTGCCTTTTTCATTGTTTTTTCCTCCATTTTGGTTATTGGTCAGCTCTCGCTGACATGACCTGCGGTGCCGAATCGCGCTTTATATATATAGGTGTATATAAATTAAAGCTTGATTTCGATTTCTACACCGGCGGGGAGCTCTAATGATGTGAGAGCCTCAACAGTCTTGTTGGAAGGTCTGATAACATCAATGAGCCTTTTGTGTGTCCTCATTTCGAATTGCTCACGGCTATCCTTATACTTGTGAACAGCGCGGAGAATTGTTACAACCTCTTTTTCGGTGGGTAGCGGTACGGGACCTGAAACCCTGGCGCCTGTACGTTTAGCGGTTTCCACTATCTTTTCAGCGGACTGGTCTACAAGTGCGTGGTCGTAACCTTTGATACGAATTCGGATTTTTTCTTTCACTGCCATGTGAACTTTCGCCTCCTTAATTAGTTGGCGGGCAAAACTTACACCGTGCCGTGTTTTTCATATCGGCACAACATAAAAACCGGCAATTGCTGGGGTTAAGCGCAATTCCGGAGCAGCGATTCGCATCGCCGCAGCACTAAAGATTCGCAAGTATCTTTGGTGCCTTCCAAGTTCTTTCGCCCGGTTTAAAATCGGACATACTCCGCGGAAATTTCCCCATTCAAGATGGGCCACCTCCCGCATCAACGCATGTTTTTACGCGGATTTTCACCGCGTGCCATATGATAATACCATAATGCAAGTCAAAATGCAAGGTTTTTTTATTAAAAAATTCTTATAATTTTCACGAACTTTAAAGCGTTTTTTTGTGTATTTTAACGAAATAAAATTCCTTTATAATTTATATTGCGGTTTACATAATATTTAAACACAATATATAGATATAATGCTCAATTATTTATATCCGTGCCGAAGGCACACCTTAACTTTTCACTCTTCACTCTTAACTTTTCACTTAAAAAATCACCTTCTCCGAAGAAAAGGTGATTTTTTATTAGTATGCTTTTCCCCAATAGAGCATATGCTTTGCTTTTTTGCCGCAACATACACAGGTATCGGAAAGTTCTTTCTGTTCAAAGGGTATGCAACGTGAGGTTACGCCCGCTACCTCTTTTAGCTTATCCTCGCACTCGCGGTCGCCGCACCACATAGCGCGGATAAAGCCGGGCTTGTTGTCGGCAATGTCCTTAAGCTCATCAAGCGTGAGCGCATCGTAGGTCATAGCCTCGCGGTGCTCAAGCGCCTTGTTGTACATACCGTCGTGAACAGCTTTAAGCAGTTCTGGTATTTTGGTTTCAAGTTCTGAGAGAGAAACAGTAATCTTTTCGTAGTTATCACGGCGAACTACTACGCAACAACCGTTTTCAATATCGCGCGGACCGATTTCAATACGAAGCGGCACGCCCTTCATCTCATACTCTGCAAATTTCCAGCCGGGACTCTGGTCGGTGTTGTCAAGCTTTACGCGGCAAACCTTACGAAGACGCTCGTAAAGCTCCTGCGCTTTTTCACTTACACCCTCTTTATGAGAAGCAATCGGAATAATTACCGTCTGGATGGGCGCTACGGCGGGCGGTAATACAAGACCGTTGTCGTCGCCGTGTGTCATAATAATCGCACCTATAAGACGGGTTGTCGTGCCCCAAGAGGTCTGGAAGGGATGAACAGGCTTGTTTTCCTTATCGGTATACTGTACCTCGAACGCACGTGAGAAGCCGTCGCCAAAATAGTGTGAGGTACCGCTCTGCAACGCCTTACCGTCGTGCATAAGCGCCTCTATAGTATATGTAGCCTCTGCACCCGCAAAGCGTTCCTTGTCGGTCTTTTGTCCCTCAACCACAGGCATAGCAAGTGCCTCGCGCGCGAAGCGTGCGTAACATTTAAGCATCTGCTCTGTTTCCGCCTTTGCCTCTTCTGCAGTAGCGTGAAGGGTATGACCCTCCTGCCACAAGAATTCGCGTGAACGAAGGAAGGGACGTGTGGTCTTTTCCCAACGTACAACACTGCACCACTGATTATATAGCTTCGGCAGGTCGCGGTAGGAATGAACAATATTCTTAAAGTGGTCACAGAAAAGGGTTTCGCTTGTAGGGCGAACACAAAGACGCTCCTCAAGCTTTTCCTCACCGCCGTGGGTTACCCAAGCAACCTCAGGCGCAAAGCCTTCAACGTGGTCCTTTTCCTTTTGTAAAAGACTTTCGGGAATAAAGAGCGGCATATATACGTTTTCGTGACCAAGCTCCTTAAACATACCGTCCATAATGCTCTGGATATTTTCCCAGATAGCATAACCGTAGGGGCGGATTATCATACAGCCCTTTACCGATGCATAATCAATAAGCTCTGCCTTAATGCAAACGTCGGTATACCATTTTGCGAAATCCTCATCCATAGAGGTAATGGATTTTACTAATTTTTCATTTTTTGCCATATTATCACCAACAAAATCATTATCCTAAATATTATAGTTTAAACATTGTCTTTTTGCAACACTTAATTTATTGAATTAAAGTATTCTACAATTCCTCGCACCATAGCCGCCGCTTTCTGTTCGTTCACGGCATCGTTTTTGATGCCCGCAAAATCGGTGGGGTTGGTTATGAATCCGCTTTCGGTAAGAACTACGGGGCACGCCGTTACTCTACACATATAGAAATAGTGGAAGCCGTAAACGTGCCGTCTGTAAAACTGAGCCGCTTCCGTGTGCCGCATAACCGCACCTGCCGCCGCTTCGGAAAAGGCATCAAAATAATATATTCCGCCGCCGTGCGCGGTAGACTTATCGTTGGCATCGTGATGGATTGATATGCAAAGGTCCGGTGCCTCACGCCGCAGGATACTGCAACGCTCATCTGCGCTAACGGCATAGTTGTCCGTTCTTGTCATTACTACAGTAGCGCCAAGCGCCTCTAACTGCGCCTTTAATTTATACGCAAGACTTAAATTTCGCTCGGCCTCGAAAACCGCTTTGTTTGCGCTCTCTGCACCGGGGTCGCGACCGCCGTGACCTGCATCAATTAAAATCTTTGCACCCGTAAGGTTGCCTGCCGCCCTTAGCTTCACAGGGTTTAAAAAGCTGAACACCAGCTGCCCCGCCGCATTGTAATCGGCGTGCCAACCGTAAAAGGCGCCAACCTTTTTAAGATGAAGGCGAAGCACGAAGCCATCCTCGGCAGAGTATATCTCACTGCGAGAGAATATAGGGTTATCGGCGGGTATCGTGTAATCTCCCTCCAATCCCTTGGTGTAGAAGAACTTGATATCAATATAGCTATAGGTCGCCGAAGATATTGTGTAATCCTTCTGGGCAGGGTTGGTATAACTCTGCGGCGCCAAGGTTACCGCAAAGGGCGCGCGCCACGCGGTATCAAAGGTAAGCACCGTATGCTTGCCCGATATTTCGTTTGAAGCAAGACTTATTGTATTGAATTCGGGTAGCTCACCCACGTACATTTTAGAAACGGTTACGCGATTTACGTCGGGCGCGTTCTTTTTATCAAGATATACGCGCTTTCCGCAACGAAGCTTGTAATACGTGTTACCGCTTCCCGCATCGTACACCTTACTGCCGATTTTATAATCAAGCGTTCCTTTAGGCAGATAACTGTTTGTAGGTCGCGATACGTCATCGGCGGTATCGCCGTTAAAGGTTTCGGCTTGCTCGGCAACGATTTCCACAACCTGCGTACCGTCAAGCGCAGTATCGCGCGGACATATAATTGCGGGTGTGGTGTATTTATTGCGGATGCCGTTGCATACGGCGCTAAAGGTTACGCCGCCTAAATTCAGCGC
>JAXJYT010000041.1:0-5415 GCA_036306845.1 Acutalibacteraceae bacterium
ATCTGCGAGAAGGCAAAGGGCTCCGAAAAGATTAAGGCTGTAGTTGAGGCTAACAGCGCAAGACCTGTTCCGGAGTGGATTTCTGTTGACCGTGAGAAGCTTACAGCTAAGGTTATCGCTCTGCCCACACGTGAGCAGATTGATGCTCCTGTTGAAGAGCAGCTCATCGTCGAGTTCTATTCAAGATAATTTTTATATTATCGGTATTCTGTCCACCGCATCGGGACGGAATATGCAATTTTCTATATTTTTGCGATGCGGAGAAACGGAGCTTTTAAATGATAGAGATTGAAAAGCCCAGAATTACCATTGTTGAATCGACTGAGGATGGCACCTACGGCAAGTTCGTTATGGAGCCTCTTGAGCGTGGCTATGCTATGACCTTGGGCAACAGCATGAGAAGAGTTCTTCTTTCTACTCTTCCCGGTGTTGCTATCACCAACGTTAAGATTGACGGTGTTTTACATGAGTTTTCTACCATTCCCGGTGTGAAAGAGGATGTAACTGAAATCGTTCTTAACCTTAAGGGTCTTATTGCAAAGCTTCACTCTGAAACAGCTAAGAAGATTTATATCGAGGCTGAGGGTCCCTGCGTAGTTACCGCTGCCGACATCAAGGCCGATTTCGAAGTGGAAGTTCTTAATCCCGATATGTACATTGCTACTCTTGACGAGGGTGCAAAGCTCAATATGGAGATGACACTTGACAAGGGCAGAGGTTATGTATCTGCAGAGCAGAATAAGCCGGCTCAGAATGTAATCGGTGTTATTCCGATTGATTCTATCTATACTCCGGTTTTGAAGGCTAACTTCAACGTTGACAACACACGTGTTGGTAACATTGTTGACAAAAACAAGCTTACTCTTGAGGTTTGGACCGATGGATCTATCGGCGCAAACGAAGCAGTATCACTTTCTGCTAAGATTTTAATTGAGCACTTTGAGTTGTTCCTTGAGCTTACAGAGGGTGTAAGCGAAGCGCAAAGCTTTATGGCTGAAAAGAACGACAATCAGAAGGCACAGGTTCTTGACCTTACTATCGATGAACTTGACCTTTCGGTTCGTAGCTTCAACTGCCTTAAGCGCGCAGGCATCAATACTGTTGAAGACCTCATCAACAAGTCCGAAGAGGATATGATGAAGGTTAGAAATCTCGGACGTAAGTCTCTTGAAGAGGTTATTGCTAAGCTTGATTCGTTTGGCTATACTCTCAAGAAAGAAGACGAATAATTAAAGGAGTGAATATAAATGCCGGGTACACGTAAACTTGGAAGAGCCAGTGACCACAGAACCGCTATGCTTCGCGCAATGGTAACATTCTTGCTTGAAAACGGCAAGATCGAAACTACCTTTACCAGAGCTAAAGAGGTAAGGTCTATGGCAGAGAAGTATATTACACTCGCTAAGACAAACACACTTCACAGCAAGCGTCAGGCTATGGCGTTCATCACTAAGGAAGACGTTGTTGCAAAGCTTTACAACGAAATCGCTCCTAAGTATGCAGAGGTTAACGGCGGTTACTGCCGTATCACCAAGACCGGTCCGCGTCGCGGCGATGCTGCTGAAATGGCAATTATCGAGTTGATTTAATTCTCAAATATTGCAAATATTTGCAATAGAGTTTAGTAGTCACATTTTCGCAAAAACGATGGTCCTTTTTCCCATCGGACCCGCCGAAAAGCGTGTCGCAGTTTGCGCCGCCACTTCGGGATGATGTGGGTACTAAAGTAAACGATTAAAGCCTTCCCAAACGGGAAGGCTTTTTTGTTTAGTGTTAAATTGAAAATGGAAAGTGGAAAGTTTTGGTGTGCGCAAAGCGCACGGTATAAGTAATTAGAAATGTCCAATTTGCAATTAGCAATTGTACGTGTTTCGCGGTGCGAAACGGTATATAAACGTCGCCGTGCGACACCTTTAATTGAAAATTGAACTTTGAACATTGCAAATTTTGTGAAAATCACGCGGGGTGACAGTTGTTACGGCTTCGCCATTACCCTTTTGTCCTTTCGGACATTTCCCTTATTAGTGGAATAACATCGACCCCTACGATATATCAATTTTATTTTGTTGTAGGGAATGGATTTATCCATTCCGCAAACACACATCAAACCTAACGGAACGGATAAATCCGTTCCCTACGGAAATAAAATGTTAAATTGAAAATGGAAAATGGAAAGTTTTGGTGTGTGCAAAGCGCACGGTATAAATTCGCGCCAACGGCGCACCGTAATTTAACACTTAACACTTAACATTTTTCATTTATTTCGTGCATTCATCAAGCGTTAGTGCGAAGCTATCCATAAATTCACTAAGGAAAATCTGCGCTTCGGGCAAATTCATATCGTTTATAGCGTTTAGCGTTGATTCTTCGGCAGAAATAAATTCGCGGTTTCCGCTATTTTTTTCTTCGATGCACTTTATAAGCGCCGAAAGCTTATCTGCCGCCTTAATAAGCGTTTTGATTTCCGCGTTCGGTGTAAAAAGGGGTGAGATTTCTGCCTTCATATCCTTGGGTAACATAGAAAGTAGGCGGTTTTGCGCTACTGCTTCAATATCCTTATAAACACTTTTTATTTCGGGATTATAGTATTTTATGGGTGTTGGCAAATCACCCGTAATGATTTCCGACGTATCGTGGAAGGCCGCCGCAGTAAAGCAGAGGTTAGCATCCACATTGCCGCCGAAGCGTGTGTTTCTGATTATAGCCAACGCGTGCGCGATGAAAGCAACCTCAAGACTGTGCTCACTTAAATTTTCCTGTCTTGTGTTGCGCATAAGTCCCCAACGGTATATATTTTTCATTCTGGATAGCATAGCGTAAAAATGACTTGCCATAAGTGTAACTCCTTTATTTTGTTTTTCTATTGAATATTATAACAAAAATCGGTATAATAACAATATATTATTTTTGGCTAAAAAGAGGTGCTGCTAAAGTGGTCTTTTCATATCAGAAGCTTACGACGCTAAAACCGCAAAAAGAGAAACGTCTGGCAACCTTTCTTGTTGCAATGGCGGTTGCCGCCTGCTTCTTTGTTCCATATATGATTTTAAGCGAGGGGTATTTCACCTTTTTCGGTGACTTCAACGTGCAACAGATACCCTTCTATCAGATGTGTCACGAAGCTATACGGGATGGCAACATCTCTTGGAACTGGAACACCGATTTGGGTGCCAATTTTGTAGGCTCATATGCATTTTATCTGCTTGGCAGTCCGTTCTTCTGGATAACGCTACTGTTTCCAAACCGGTTTGTGCCGTATTTAATGGGTCCGCTTTTAATTTTGAAGTTCGGTTTTGCGGCGCTTACGGCATATCTTTATATCCGCCGCTTTACAAAAACTTCAAACGCGGCAATGTTGGGCGGTATACTATACGCCTTTTCGGGATTTTCTGTTTACAACGTTTTCTTTAACCATTTTCACGAGGCAATAATTGCCTTTCCGCTACTTCTTTTGTCACTTGAATTACTTATTACCGAAAACCGCCGCGGCGTGTTTGCGCTCGCCGTTGCCTTTTGCGCGGTTACAAACTACTTTTTCTTCTTTGGAATGGTAGTGTTTGCTGTAATCTATTTCTTTGTCAGACTGTTTTCGGGCGCTATAAAGGTGCGACTTGCACGTTTTATTACATTGATTTTCGAGGCGGTTATCGGTCTTTTAATGTCGGCAATACTGCTTTTGCCTGCAATCAACGCGATACTTGATAATTCACGCGTGTCAAGCACGCTCATCGGTTGGAACGGCATTATGTACGGTAAGGAGCAAATATACCTTAACGTAATCCAGTGCTTCTTTTTCCCGCCCGACCTTCCCGCGCGACCGGTATTCTTCCCCGGCGCCAACGTAAAGTGGTCATCCTTGGGCGGATGGTTGCCTGTTTTCAGTATGGTGGGCGTTTTCGCGTGGTTCACAAACCGCAAGGGCAGTTGGCAGAAGCGCCTTATCGCGATTTGCGCCTTTATGGCACTGGTGCCGATTTTAAACAGCGCCTTCTACGCCTTTAATACCTCCTACTATGCGCGTTGGTTCTATATGCCCATTCTTATAATGTGTCTTGTAACGGTGCAGTTAAGTGAGGATATGTCGGTCGATTGGAAATGTGGCTGGCGTTGGGTAATGGGCATTACTCTGGGCTTTACCCTTACTATCGGTTTCTTTCCGCAAAAGGATAAAGCAGGTAAAATTATTTACGGACTTTACACTCAAAGCGAAGATTACACCTACGTTGCGCGCTTCTGGGCGACAAGCGTAATCGCGATAGTAAGTCTTGTTATCGTTCGCGCGCTGATATCACTTCTTCGCAAAAACCGCACTGCATTTTATCGCACTGCAATCGCTTGTGTGTGTGTCGTTTCGGTAATCTATGCGAACGTATTTATCGCGACGGGCCGCGCCCACTCTTATGAAATAAAAGAGGTTATGATAGACAGTCTTATCGAGGGTGAGGTAACACTTGATGATGAAAGCAATTTCCGTATAGATACGTATGACTGTGTGGATAATACGGGTATGTATTTGGGACTTCCGACAATCAACGCGTTCCATTCGGTTGTACCCTCATCAATAATGGAATTTTATAAGTACGTTGGTGTAGAGCGCTCGGTGGGTAGCCGACCCGAAACCGATGTGCCGGCGCTACGCCCCTTGTTGTCGGTAAAATATTTGCTAAACCGTGAAAGCGGCAAAGACTTTGTCGATGAAGACGGAGAGACTTTGATGCCCGATTACAAGTATATCAAGACAAGCGGCGGCTACTATGTTTACGAAAACGAAAACTATGTGCCGTACGGCTTTTCGTATGATTACTATATGACACAGGAATTCTGCGACGGCTATAACGAGGATTCACGCTCACGCCTAATGCTCAAAGCGATACTGCTTAATGAGAAGCAAATCAAAAAATACGGCGATATTATGCAGAATATAGAAGATATCGGCTACGAGGACACCTATGAAACGGGCACAACGCTCAGTCTTTCGGATGAGGCAATGAGCATCGACAGTAAAAATCTTGCCGAAACCTCGGCATATAGCTTCGACATAGATAACTACGGCTTTGAAGCCAAGGTGACAAGGGATAAAGAGTCGCTTGTGTTCTTCTCGGTGCCCTATGATAAGGGTTGGCGCGCTACCGTAAACGGACAAGCGGTGGAAATTGAAAAGGTTAACGTCGGCTTTATGGCATTTTCCGTACCATCGGGCAACAGCACTATTCGATTTGACTATGAAACGCCGCTGCTTGCCGAGGGCACCAAGCTTACCATTGCCGCGATAACGGTATTCCTCATTTATTTTATAGCGGCAAGCATATTCGTAAGGCGCAGAGGCGCAGATACCAAGTATCCCGAAGGTGAGGCGTTGCTTTCGCGTTGGCATAAGGACGATATTGCCGAGGCGGTAAGGGACTACGGTATGGG
>JAXJYT010000042.1:0-5033 GCA_036306845.1 Acutalibacteraceae bacterium
AATTTTTACTAAAAATTTGTCCTATCCCATTGCAATGAATGTTGTGCAAAATTAAATATTAGAATTTAATTTTGCCAAAGCCACTTCTAAAGTGGCTTGTCGGAACGCTTTTGAGCGTTTCGACTAACTACAATCATTATGGAAAGTGGTGAAAAAAGATGTCTGTTATAATTGATGCCGTGCAAGAGGGTAGCCCTGCGCATAAAGCAAAAATATTGGCAGGTGAAACGCTTGTCAGTATTGATGACAACGAAATTATAGACGTTCTTGATTACCGCTTCTATCAGAACAATAAGAAACTTTCCCTTTTACTTATTGACAAAAACGGAAAGCAAAAAAAGATTAAAATTAAAAAAGATGAATACGAAGAGTTAGGTCTTTTGTTTTCAAGCTATCTTATGGATTCAAAACGTAGCTGCAGAAATAAATGTATTTTTTGCTTTATTGATCAGTTGCCGAAGGGACTTCGGGATAGCCTGTATTTTAAAGATGATGACTCGCGCCTTTCTTTTTTATTTGGAAACTATATTACACTAACAAATATTACGGAGCACGAAATTGAACGTATTATTCGTATGCATATAAGTCCGATTAATATTTCGGTGCATACAACTAATCCCGAACTTCGTGTTAAAATGATGAACAATAAAAATGCAGGTAATGCTCTAAGTATATTGAATCGTTTTAATGATGCGGGAATAAAAATGAACAGTCAGCTTGTTCTTTGTCCCGATATTAACGATAAGGATGAACTTCGACGCAGTCTTGATGACCTCACATCTCTTGAAAATATGGAGTGTATTGCTGCCGTACCCGTTGGTATTACCAAATATCGCGAGGGACTTGCGCATATTCGCCCATTTGAAAAAACAGATGCATTGGAGACACTTGATATTATCGATGAATATGCTATGAAATGCATTGAAAAATACGGTGAACGTAGAGTTTATGCTTCGGATGAGTTTTATCTCATTGCCGAAAAAGAAATACCCGACAGTGAATTTTACGGTGATTTTTTACAACTTGAAAACGGTGTCGGACTTTGGTCACTCTTGTTAAGCGAGGCAAAGGACGCGATTTGTGATGTTGAACCTTTTGGCGAACAAAGGCATATTTCTATTGCAACAGGTGTTGCCGCCGCGCCACTTATCCGAAAAATCGTTTCAATGTGTGAAGAAAAGCTTATGGGACTAAGATGCGATGTTTTCGCAATTAAGAATAAATTTTTTGGTGAGAAAATTACGGTTGCGGGGCTTGTTACCGCTACCGATATATATGAACAGTTAAACGGTAAAGAACTTGGAAGTAAGTTACTGATTCCCTCTTGTATGTTGAGAAACGAAGGTGATATGTTCCTTGACAGTATTACCGTTGAAGAATTATCTGATAGATTGGGTGTTGATATTGAGCCCGTTGATAACGACGGTTATGCGCTTGTTGACACTATTCTGACTGATTAGAGGTGTATATAATGGCAAAACCTATAGTTGCAGTTGTTGGTAGACCAAACGTTGGTAAATCTACTTTATTTAATAAACTTATCGGAAAGCGCTTGTCTATTGTTGATGATACTCCCGGTGTTACGCGTGACCGCATTTACGGCGATGCTGAATGGAATGGCAACAAGATTATGCTTGTTGATACGGGCGGTATTGAGCCTAAGACCGATGATATCATTCTTTCGGGAATGCGTGCTCAAGCACAGCTTGCGATAGATACAGCAAACGTTATTATTATGGTTGTTGATATGCATACCGGTGTTACAGCTACCGATATGGAAATTGCTTCAATGCTTCAAAAAAGCGGTAAACCGATTGTACTTTGTGTAAATAAATGCGATAAGGTCGGTGATATTCCGCCTGAGTTTTATGAGTTCTACAATTTAGGGCTTGGCGACCCGATAGCTGTATCTTCGGTTCACGGTCACGGAACAGGCGATCTTTTGGATGCAGTTTACGAATATCTTCCTAAGGAAATATTCATTGAAGATGATGAAGATATAATAAACGTAGCAATAATTGGTAAACCTAATGCGGGTAAATCCTCACTTGTAAATAAAATTTCTGGTGAAGAACGCTCTATCGTTTCAAATATTGCAGGTACGACACGTGATGCAATCGACACGATGGTTGTAAACGATTACGGTCGTTTCAACTTCATTGATACTGCTGGCCTTCGCCGTCACAGTAAGGTAGAGGATAAGATAGAAAAATACAGTGTATTACGCGCTAAAATGGCTATAGAACGCTCAAATGTATGTGTTATTATGCTTGACGGCGTTGATGGCTTTACCGAGCAGGATTCAAAGGTTGCAGGTTTAGCGCTTGAGCAGGGAAAGGCTTGTATTATTGCGGTTAATAAGTGGGATATTGTTGATAAAGACGGTAAGACGATGGATTCGTACCGTAAATCGCTTATGAAGGATTTCTCATTTATGCCCTTTGCTCCCATTATCTTTATTTCTGCAAAAACGGGTCAACGCTTAGATAGACTTTTTGAGCTTATTAAGTATGTATATACACAAAATACAATGCGAATTTCAACAGGTAAGCTTAACGATATTCTTGCAGATGCTACTGCGCGTGTTCAACCGCCTTCTGATAAGGGTAAGCGCCTTAAAATTTACTATATGACACAGGCATCTACCTGTCCGCCGACCTTTGTTTGCTTCTGTAACAACGCAGAGCTTTTCCATTTTTCATATCAAAGATATCTTGAAAATCAGATTCGTTCAACCTTTGGTCTTGAGGGCACGCCCGTAAGATTTGTTATACGAGAAAGAGGAGATAAATAATGCCTTTTAAAGCTTTAATAATTGTTTTTTGTGTAGCTTTTTTTGCATATCTTGTGGGCAGTGTGAATTTTGCCGTAATATTTTCAAAGATTTTTATAAAAAAAGATGTACGTGAAATGGGTAGCGGAAATGCGGGTGCTACCAATGTGTTACGTGTAGGCGGTGTTGTACCCGGCTTGCTTACATTCCTTTTTGATGCAATTAAGGGATTTGTAGCTGCGGGTGTTGGCAAGCTTGTATTTACTTATATGACCGAAAATTTTGATGGCTTTATACTTGATGCCTTACACGGTGCCTTTTTATGCGGACTTTTGTGTATGCTCGGTCATATATTTCCTGTGTTTTTTCAGTTTAAGGGTGGCAAAGGCGTAGCTACAAGTGTTGGTATATTTGCGGTATGTTGTCCTTTGGCTATTGTTTTAGGACTTTTAGCTTTTGTGATGTGTCTTATCTTTACAAAAATCGTATCATTTAGTTCGCTTATTGCGACATGTGTTGTTGTAATTGTTACTATAATAAAAAATTTAAATGTTAATCTGTTTTTTGTGCAAATAATTCTTACCGTTTTAATGGGTTGTATTGTTTTTTTGAAGCATGGTGATAACATTATAAGGCTTATTAACGGTACCGAGAAGAAGATTAACTTCAGGAGATAATTTATGGCTAAAATCACTGTTTTGGGCTCAGGTGGATGGGGAATAGCTCTTGCTATTTCTGCTTTTAATAAGAACAACGACGTTACTCTATGGTCACCTTTTAAGGATGAGGTTGATATGCTTCTTAGTAAGCGTACCAACGAAAAACTTTTAAAGGATGTAATGATTCCTGAAGAAATAAAAATTACAACTGATATTAATTGTGCAGAAAATTCGGTAATTACAATAATTGCTACGCCGTCTGTTGCAGTACGTTCTGTTGCAAAACAGTTGGCAAACGTTCGTAACCACGGAATAGTTGTAAATGTATCAAAGGGTCTTGAAAAGGGTACCCTTAAATGTCTTTCTACTGTTATCTCCGAAGAACTGCCAAATGATAATATTGCGGTGCTTTCCGGTCCTTCACATGCAGAAGAGGTTGCAAGGAATATTCCAACTTCTCTTGTTGCGGCAGCAGAAAACAGTGAGGTTGCCGAGATTGTGCAAAGCGTTCTGTCAAGTGAATTTCTACGTATTTACACATCGGATGACCTTATCGGTGTCGAAATCGGCGGCGCACTAAAAAATATAATTGCTATATGCGCGGGCGCACTTGACGGAATGGGCTTCGGTGATAATACCAAAGCTGCGCTTATTACACGCGGACTTGCAGAAATGAAGCGTATAGGCGTTTGTATGGGTGGTAGAAACAGAACGTTTTTAGGCCTTGCGGGTGTTGGCGACTTGGTTGTTACCTGTACCTCGCGCCATAGCCGTAATAATCGCTTCGGTTTTAAGGTAGGCTCGGGCGTACCTGTTAAGGATGCACTTGAGCAGGTAGGCACTGTTGAAGGCTATTATGCTGCGTTAATGGCATATCAGCTCGGTAAAAAATATAGCATAGATTTACCCATAATCAATAAGTGTTATGAGATTCTTTACGAGGGTGCAAACGTTGATACTGCTGTAAGAGATTTGATGATTCGTCCTATGCATCAGGAAAATTAATTTTTTATAAATTGGCACTTGACTTTACGATATCTTTATATTATAATATCAAGGTCGCCAATATGCTGCTATGGCTCAGGAGGTAGAGCGCATCCTTGGTAAGGATGAGGTCACCAGTTCGACTCTGGTTAGCAGCTCCAGAAGAAAAAACGTCCATTTTTTTGGGCGTTTTTTTCATTTTTAAGCCGTTTTTTAGCCGAAAACGGCCTTTTTTTATGCCAAATGGGTGAGTTTGACTGAAAAACGCCTTTGAAACATAAAAATATACAAGTTTGAGAACCGAAACGCTATTTTTAACATAAAAATATGCAACTTTGGGCAAAACCTATTTCAATACCGTAAAAAGTATGGTATAATACGAATATAAGCGAGGTGGAGAGTGTGGAAGAGTTTACAAAAGGTGTTGTAGAAGAATATTTGGCGTATCAACGAAGAGTTCTTAATACTTTGCTCGATAGAGGCGTTTATACGCAAGAGGGGATAGATGATCATATTCGGTGTCTTCGTGAAACCATTGAGGAAGAATTGGATTCTAATAAGGCGTATGCCTTGCTCAAAATGGAGATGGACGTTAAGAAGGGTATTCGTGATGAAGA
>JAXJYT010000043.1:0-10963 GCA_036306845.1 Acutalibacteraceae bacterium
GGGCGGCGCCGCAAAGAAGAATACGGGCAAGAGTCCTGCTACGGGCGATAGCACCTTTGCAATTTCGATGTTCGTAGCATCCCTTTCACTCGCGGTAATCACCCTTAAAAAATGCACAATTCACAATTAATAATGCATAATTAAAGCCGAGGATTTCCTCGGCTTTTTTTAGTGTTAAATGAAAAGTGTTAAGTGTTAAGTTCCGGTGTGCCTACGGCACAGATACAAATAATTAGCAATCAACAATTAAAGGTGTCATTTTGTTAAACACCAATAATTACTAATTTTAAAAAATTTCTTCTGCAAGCTTTTCTGCGGCGCGCGTTGCGGCATCAAAATCCATTTGCTCAACGTAAAATTTTTCCAATATATCGTGCGCTTCCTTGGCACTGCAAAGTGTTTTCGTGGCGCAATCTAAAAGCTTGCGGAATACGCGGCGGTTAAAAAGTGTTCTGCTTCGTGCGCCGTGAAGCGCGGTGTTATCGTAAAATCGGCGCGCGTGCATACGGCGGATATCGGAATTAAACGTTACGTATTCGTGCTCGGTAAGGAATGCAAGTGACAGTTCGGGAATTAAAACGTGGTCGGTAAGCTCGCTCGGTAAAAAGGCGCTTTTAAGGGTTATAATACTATATCCGCGTGATAGCGCTATTTCGCGCACGGTGTTCATAAATGCGGTTGATACGGCGCCGAACTTATCCTCGATTATAATCTTTGTGGTGTAATGCTTATCTACCGTATCGGCATAGCTTACCACGCCCTGCGGGGTGATGCCCGACAAAAAGCGTATCTGTTCACGCGGTGTTCCCTCGGATTTCGGGATAAGCGTCTGCGCGGCTTTATGGGCCGCCTTGGTAGCCCTTGAGAAATCGGCGCACTGACGCGCGATTTTCAGATTGTCATACAATAATTGACCGCAAGCCGAAAGATACCGTGATGCCGTTTTGTGCAAGGCGCCGTTGCGACGGGTGGCGGTAATTATATCGGCTCTTTTTTCTCTGAGCGCGGCGCCATCCCAGAAGTCGCCCAAATTGAAGATTTCCTCGCAAACACCTGCGTATTCAGGCTCTACAACGTGCGGTGCGGTGCCGTCAAGCAGAGCAAGTTTTATATCCTCAATAATCACTGCATCGAGTGAATTCGGGTCACTGCTGCAAGGGCAAAGGATAACGCGGTGCCCCGATGCTTCGGCGCGGGTGGCTATGTAGCGCATAAATGACGATTTGCCCGTACCGGGTCCGCCCTTTATTATAATCGCGCGCCAACCGTCACACGCGTTATAGCAATCCTTAAAAAATGAAACAAAGCCTTCGCAGCTATTCGCCGCTAAAAAATATTTTTCACGTGTAGTCTCCATCGAAAAAACCTGCCTTTCACTATATACCATTTTATTCATACAGTAAGTCTTTGACACAACGGTAAATATATGATATAATCGAAATCGCAGTCGGTTACACGGTCGCGCCTTTTATGATAAGGTGAGGAAAGTCCGAGCCCCGCAGGGCAGAATAGCAGCTAACGGCTGCCGAGGGTGACCTTAGGGATAGTGCAACAGAGATATACCGCCGACCTTGGTCGGTAAGGGTGGAAAGGCGAGGTAAGAGCTCACCTACCGAACAGAGATGTATCGGTACTGTAAACCCTATTTGGAGCAACGCTGAATGTGGCTATACGTTTGCCCGACGTGCCACGAAAAGCGGCTTGAGCGTATAGGCGACTATGCGTCGAGATAGATGACCGTGCACGACAGAACTCGGCTTACAGACCGACTGAAAAAAACCCAAGCTGCTGCTTGGGTTTTTTTAGTGGAAAATGTTAAGTGCAAAGTGGAAAGTTAATGTGTGCCTTCGGCACGGATTAAAATTATTAGTTAATCTTTATCAAGCACTTTTCGGTTTTCTTCCTTCGGTAGTCCTTGCGCGATTTTTGGGAAATCGTGACCGCTGTCATTTGTCGGTTGAATTTCGTAGGTACCGTATTTGTTGATAAGCTCTATCGAGTCGAGCGGTTGGTCATAAACGGGATTTGCAGGGATTTCAAATTTATCCACAGGCGCCTTATATTTTTCATCTTTTTTCATTTTTATCACCCAAGATTATTTTGCCCAAAAAACTGCATATATACCCTTTGACAGATATAATTATATGTGATATAATTTAAAAGATTATGAAAACCGTAAAAACGGAGGAATAAAAATGCTTGATATTAAATTTATTTGTGAAAATCCCGAAATTGTAAAGGAAAACATTAAGCGCAAGTTCAAGGACCACAAGCTTCCGTTGGTTGATGAGCTTATTTCGCTTTATAACGAAAAGAAGGAGACCAATCAACGCGCAAATGACCTTCGTGCAAACCGCAACAAGATAAGCAAGCAAATCGGTATGCTTATGGCTCAGGGCAAGCGTGAGGAAGCCGAGGAAATTAAGGTGCTTGTAACACAGCAGGCCGAGGAGTTAAAGGCTTTAGAGGCGCGCGAAGCAGAGCTTGAAACGAAGGTTCGCGACATACAGATGAAGATTCCCAACATCGTGGATGAAAGCGTTCCCGTTGGTAAGGATGATAACGAAAATGTTGAGGTAGAGCAGTTCGGTGAGCAGTCGAAGCCCGAATTTGAAATTCCCTACCACACCGATATAATGGCGCTCTTTAACGGCATTGATAAGGAGGCGGCAGGTAAGGTTGCGGGCGAAGGCTTCTACTACCTTATGGGTGATATTGCGCGTCTTCATTCGGCGGTTACCGCCTATGCGCGTGACTTTATGATTGACAAGGGCTTTACCTATTGCATCCCGCCCTTTATGATAAGAAGCAACGTGGTTTCGGGCGTTATGAGCTTTGAAGAAATGGATGCTATGATGTATAAAATCGAGGGTGAGGACCTTTACCTTATAGGCACCTCGGAGCATTCTATGATAGGTAAGTTTATCGACACCTTAACCGACGAGGCTCAGTTGCCGCTTACCCTTACAAGCTATTCGCCCTGCTTCCGCAAGGAAAAGGGTGCGCACGGTATCGAGGAGCGCGGCATCTACCGCATCCATCAGTTCGAAAAGCAGGAAATGATTGTTATCTGCAAACCTGAAGAGAGCATGGATTGGTTCCATAAGATGTGGAGTTATTCCGTAGAGCTTTTCAGAAGCCTTGATATTCCCGTTCGCACGCTTGAATGCTGCACGGGTGACCTTGCCGACCTTAAGGTTAAATCCTATGACGTTGAGGCATGGAGTCCCAAGCAACAGAAGTATTTTGAGGTTTGCTCTTGCTCTAATTTGGGTGATGCTCAGGCGCGCCGCCTTGGTATTCGCGTTAAGGGTGAGGACGGCAAGAAGTATCTTGCGCACACGCTTAACAATACCGTTGTGGCTCCGCCCCGTATGCTTATAGCCTTCCTTGAAAATAATCTCTGCTTTGACGGTGAGCGCTATAGCGTTAAGATTCCGAAGGCGCTAAGGGCTTATATGGGTGGCAAAGAAGAAATCGTTGCCATAAACAAATAATTTCTGAGTGATTTTATGATAAAATTTTTTACGAAAGAATTTTATAACGACAAGCGTAATATTGTTTGGGCGGCAGTGTTCGGCGTGTCGTTGGCGGCATGCTTGGCGTCACTTCTGATGCTGATTATACATTTAAAGCCCGATGAGGAAAATCTGAGCGCATTCAAGCAGAACGTTTCCTCTGTGCCTGAAATTGTGCTTGGTGATAATCCGATTGATTTTACGGCGCTTCAAGCCGAAACGCCCGATGCTTGCGCGTGGATTAGAATTCCCGACACGGTAATAGATTATCCGATACTGCAAAGCGGTGAGGAAAAGGACGAGGATTTTTACCTTGACCACGACCGGAACGGCAAGCCCAAAAAGGCGGGGTCGATATATATCCAGAAGTTGAACGCCAAGGATATGACCGACCGCAACACCGTTATATACGGGCATAATATGTTTAACGGCACGATGTTCGCGCAGTTGAAGACATACCGCAACCGCGAATTCTTTGATAAGCACCGTGATATTTACGTGTATACGCCCGGTCATATATTGCACTACAAGGTGTTGTCCGCCTTTGTGTACGATGACAGGCATATCCTTAATTCCTTTAATTTTTATGATGATGAAGATTACGTGGATTTTCTTAGCGACTGCATAAATCCGTCATCACTCGCGAAGCAGGTTTGCAATGATATAACGCCCGATACTACAGATAAGATTATCACGCTTTCAACCTGCACCAACATTGATACCGAGCGTTATCTCGTTGTCGGCGTTTTGCAGAGCGATACACCGACAAAATAAAAGTGTTAAATGCAAAATGCAAAATGGAAAGTTAATGTGTGCGCGAGGCGCACGATAAATATAAAGTCGGCAAAGCCGACCCCTTAATTTTCCACTTAACACTTTCCACTTAACACTAAAAAAGCCTTGATGTAAAAACATCAAGGCTTTTTGTTTTATATCGAAAGGTCTTCTACGACAAGCTCGCGAACGGCGTTGTCATCCTCTACCTTATCGCGTACCGCGAAGAACTTTTCGGCAACCTGCGGGAAGAGAGCGTAGCTTAAAACGTCCTCCTCGCACTTGCCGATGCCCTTTTCGCGCATCTCTAAAGCGTACTTCTTAAGCTCGGGCTCGATAAGGTCGGCGGGACGGCAGGTGATAACCTTGTCATCGCCGATAGCCTTCTTGCGAACGTCCTCGTTTACGGGAGCGGGAAGCTTGCCGTACTCGCCGCGAAGAAGCGCCTTGGATTCCTTCGGTACCATCTTGTAGCGCTCGCCCGAAATTACGTTCATAACTGCCTGAGTGCCGACAATCTGGCTTGTAGGTGTTACGAGCGGGGGATAACCGAAGTCCTTACGAACGCGCGGAACCTCCGCCAAAACCTCGTAATACTTATCTTCCTGACCAGCCTGCTTCAACTGTGAAATAGTGTTGGAAAGCATACCGCCGGGCACTTGATAAAGAAGTGTTTTAGCATCAACATTAAGCACCTTGGGGTCAAGGATGCCTTCTTCTTTCATACGGTTAGCAACGCCGCGGAAGTGAACGGCAATATCCGAAAGCGCCTCAAGGTCAAGACCTGTGTCGCGCTCGGTACCCTGAAGGGTAGCAACCAAAGCTTCGGTAGCGGGGTTAGCGGTACCGTTTGCAAAGGGTGAGAGTGCGCAGTCAACGATATCGACACCCGCCTGAGCTGCCATAAGGTAGGTCATATCGCCCGTACCCGTGGTGTTGTGGGTGTGAAGGTGAATCGGAACCTTAACGTTTTCCTTAAGCTTTTTAACGAGTGAATATGCATCATAAGGTAAAAGCAGGTTAGCCATATCCT
The DNA here is from genome assembly GCA_036306845.1 of Acutalibacteraceae bacterium. GTDB lineage: Bacteria > Bacillota > Clostridia > Oscillospirales > Acutalibacteraceae > UBA737. Next base: position 5,326 of record JAXJYT010000043.1, read on the forward strand.
TGATACAAATTACATCGGCGCCCATATTTTCAAGTGTCTTTGCAAGATTTACAAAGTACTCTTCGTTGTGAACAGGGCTTATTGTGTAGCTGATTGCGGGCTCGCAAATGCCGCCGTATTCCTTACAGGACTTGATGGCCTGCTCAAGATTTCTAGGGTCGTTAAGCGCATCGAAAATACGGATAACATCGATACCGTTTTCGATTGACTTTTTAACGAACATATCAACAACATCATCTGAATAATGCTTGTAGCCCAAGATGTTCTGACCGCGGAAAAGCATCTGAAGCTTGGTGTTGGGCATATGCTTCTTTATGGTGCGAAGACGCTCCCACGGGTCTTCGTTAAGGAAGCGCATACAGGAGTCAAAGGTTGCGCCGCCCCAACATTCCACCGACCAATAGCCCACCTTGTCGAGCTTTTCGAGCGCGGGAAGCATATCCTCAAGACGCATACGGGTAGCCGCTTGCGACTGATGAGCATCACGCAGTATGGTGTCTGTTATATATAATGGTTTTTTCTCCATAATATTATCCTCTCTGTGCTTTTTTAAGCACAATTTTCTTTAAACCAATCTAAACCAATCTAAACGTAAACTTAACCGAACAAGGCGATAAGTACACCTGCGGCAATTGCCGAGCCGATAACACCCGCAACGTTGGGTCCCATAGCGTGCATAAGCAGGAAGTTGGATGAGTTAGCCTTCTGTCCTACAGACTGTGAAACACGCGCTGCCATAGGAACTGCCGAAACGCCTGCCGAGCCGATAAGCGGGTTAATCTTATTCTTGGTAAACAAATTCATAAATTTAGCAAGTAAAACGCCGCCTGCGGTACCGATACCAAACGCCACGATACCCATAGCCATAATCTTTAAGGTATCAACGTTAAGGAAGGCTTCTGCCGTAGCGGTAGCGCCAACCGAAATACCAAGGAATATGGTAACGATGTTCATAAGCTCATTCTGTGCGGTCTTGCAAAGGCGCTCTGCCACGCCCGATTCTTTCCAGAGGTTACCGAGCATAAGGCAACCTACAAGGCTTGTAGCCGAAGGAACAAGAAGCGCTACAAATATTGTAACCACAATCGGGAAAAGTATTTTTTCAGTTTTACTTACGTTGCGAAGGGGCTTCATAACAATCTGACGCTCCTTCTTGGTGGTGAGCAGCTTCATAATGGGCGGTTGGATAACGGGTACCAACGCCATATAGGAATAAGCCGCAACCGCGATAGGACCTAAAAGATTCGGGAAAAGCTTAGAGGTTGTGTATATAGCGGTAGGACCGTCTGCGCCACCGATGATACCGATGGAAGCTGCCGCTTCTTGTGGGAAGCCCAAATAGAAGCAACCGATAAAGGTTACGAATATACCTACCTGCGCCGCCGCGCCCAAAAGCAAGCTCTTGGGGTTAGAGATAAGCGGACCAAAGTCGGTCATAGCGCCGATGCCGATAAAGATAAGGCAGGGGTAAATACAGGTCTTAACGCCTATGTAAAGGTAGTCTAAAAGACCGCCTTTCAGCATAATTTCGCCGTAGCCGATTTCGTGGTTCATAAACTGCGCCCACAAATCGCCGTGATACATTTCGGCACCGGGAAGATTGGTAAGCAACATACCAAAAGCGATACCGATAAGCAGAAGCGGCTCAAACTGCTTCTTTATAGCAAGCCAGAGAAGTAAAAGGGATACGCAAATCATTGCAAGCTGACCCCAATTTTCACTGAAGTTGCCGAAAAGCATATAAAAGCCGGTGCTTTTAAGAAAGTCGATAACTTTGTCTAAAACTGCAATATCCATAAAGCGCTACCCCTTAGCCGATAACACAAAGAGCGGTACCGCTTTCAACTGCCGCGCCCTTCTGAACGCTAACCGCAGAAACGGTGCCGTCACAGGGAGCCATAATTTCGTTTTCCATTTTCATAGCTTCAAGAATCATAAGCACGTCGCCCTTCTTAACAACCGAGCCAACCTGAACGTTTACCGAAAGGATGTTGCCGGGCATCGGTGCTACAACCGATTCGCCGCCTGCGGATGCTGCGGGAGCTGCTACGGGTGCGGGAGCTGCTGCTACGGGTTGTGCGGGAGCCGCCTTAACCTCAGCTGCGTCAATAGCCTCAAGCGTGATTTCATAAGCGGTGCCATTTACAGTTACTTTATAAGTTTTCATTTTTATTACCTCTTTTTAAGTTTATATTTTTTTAAATGAATGAATACGGATTGCACTGATGTCCGTGCCTAATTCCTCGGCGGCTACTGCGGCTACCGCGGCGATAATCTCCTGACGGTTTTCGATAACCGTTTCTTTGGCGGGCGCTGCTACGGGTGTAGCGGGGACAACCGTGTCACTCTTTGAACGCTTTACAAAGAAAAGACTCATAATTTTGCAGATGATTATTATACAAATAAGTCCTACAAAAACTGTGCCGATTCCCATCGCAATTACCAACCAGTTAGGTATGGTTTCGGGTTGAAGCGTGATGCCCGAAAGCAAATTTTCCAACATTTTCAACTTACTTTGCACCTCCTGTAAAATGCATAAAACACCGCCTTTTGAGCGGAAAAAATAATATTTAATTGAGAAAATCCGATTCTCTCCCAATTATACTTATTATAATACATAATTTCCAAAAAAACAACACAAATTTTAACAATTTACAACATTTAAATTTTAGAGTGCAAAGTGTTAAATGTTAAATGTTAAGTGTTAAGTGTTAAGTGTTAAGTTAAGGTGCGCCGAAGGCGCGGATATATATCGTGCGCTTTGCGCACACATTAACTTTTCACTTTCCATTTTCAACTTTCCACTTAATAACAATTTGCAATGTCCAAATATCAATTAGCGATTATAAGTGTTTAAATTTTAGAGTGCAAAGTGTTAAATGTTAAGTGTTAAGTTAAGGTGCGCCGTTGGCGCGAATATATATCGTGCGCTTTGCGCACACATTAACTTTCCACTTTCCATTTTCAACTTTCCACTTAACAACAATTTACTAATTGTCAATTTTAAATTAAAAAAGCCGAGGTTTTCCTCGGCTTTAGTTATACGTAATGGGTATTTCCATAATAAATCCTACCGTGTTGGACATTTCGGGAAGTCCCACATCGGTAAGGGGAAGAACGTTTTCAACTGTGATGCTCTTGATTGTGCCCTCAATATCATCTTCGGCAACGATTGTAAATCTTCCCTTGCCGCCCACCGCAATCTTATTGGTGTTGCTTGAGCCTTGAACGTTACAGTAGTAGGTGTTAAGGTCGGTTTCTATAACAACCGCCGCGCTCTGCACCCAGCCGAGTGAATACGCCTTACCGCTCTGATTATCATAGGAAATCTTAAAGGTATTTGAAAGAGATTGATTAATAGAGAAGGTAAGTCCATCCTCGTTTACTGAACCGCTGATTTTGGGGATACTTGTCTGCGGGGTACTGCTTGGCACGCTTGATGCGCTTGGCGCAGACTGTACGGTGCTTTCCTGACTGCTTGCAGGGGAGCTTTGGGTAACGGTACTGCTTTGGATAGAGCCAACCGTGTCGTTTTGCGCGGCTTGTCCCGTTTGCCCTGCTTGCGATGGCGGTGCGGGGGTGGGTGTAGGCTCACGCTTTAAAAGTGACCAGATAACTGCGACCGCCAAAACGAGCGCCGCAATAAGCGCCAATATAAATCGGTTTTTGCGTTGCTCGGGCGCCTTTTTGTAGCTTGATACAACCTTGATAACCTGAATCGCGTGGTTGTAATCATCGGTAAAGAAGTACGAAACGCCGTTTTCGGTGTAGGTATTTATGTACACGTCGGCGCAGATTTCGGCAAAGCGCATTACGCTGATTTTCAGACGCTCATTTTTTATGGCAACGTCAATCGGATACTGCACAACGTTGTATTTCTTTTCAAGCTCACGCCGTCTTGCCTTTGCCTTTTCATAAAAGCTTACGCCGTCATCATCAAGAACGGTTTTAAAGTATGAAAGGAAGGATATACACTCGAGCACGCCCTCGCGGTATTTGAATATAAGGCGTTGCTCCTCCTCCGAATCAAGCTCGGCGCCGTTTTTGTGCTTGATTTGCGCGCCGTTAAGATGACCGATAATATCGTTTCTGATATCTATAAGATGGTCTACGGTAAGAAGGAAGGGTGAATCGTGCTTTGATTCGGTTAGTGTAACGTCCTGAAAGGTCTCACATACAGGCATTACCTTTTCTTTGCGGTAAATGAACATTTTCATTACCGCCTGAAAATCCATATGGAAGGGATTTGGGAACTTTTTATCGCGCGTTTCGTTTACGATACGGTTGGAATCAGGATTTATGCCCTTTTCCTCCTGTTTAAGCTTCGCAAACCAATCGGCATCAACGCCTGATAACACCGTATCAATTACGGTTATGCCGCAGGTCGTGGTAAGCTCCTGTATATCGTTAAAGCCTTCGGCAATAATACGGCAGCGCTTCGGTAGTATCGCCGCTTTTTTAATAAGCTCGTTGTCAATTATATCACCTAATCATTTGCAAGACTGTCAAGGATTACCGACTTTGCTTCGGGCTTGCTGTCGCCGTGCTTTACAAAGAGCATCGTTATAAACGAGAACACGGAAAATGCTACGGCATAGGGGAAAAGCACGCGGTAGCCGAAGCCCAGATTATCAATAAGGAAGCCCGAAAGTATCGGTGTGGTAATCTGCGCCGCCATAGAGAAGGTGTAGTAGAAGCCGGTGTATTTGCCGACGTTAGAGCCAATGCTCATTTCGACTACCATCGGGAAGGAATTAACGTTAATTGCCGCCCAACCGATGCCGACAAGGGCGAAAACGGCATAGATAATGGGGGTGGGGCGGTTTATAAATATTGCGCCCGCATAGCATACGGTCATAAGCGCAACACCTAAAAGCACGGTCCTTTTGCGACCCAATTTACCCGAAATGAAGCCGAGCGGTACAAAGGCAATAATTGCCGAAATAGTGGCAACAAGCAGATAGCCCGAGGAGGTGCCCAAATCGGCGCCAAGAACGTTTACGCAGTAGCGCGAAAACGCCGTTGTAACGCCGTTATATGCGGTATACCAAAGGAATACCGAGCAGAGAATAAGAATAAGGCTTTTAAGAACGGGGCGTGGAAGCTTTGCCGAAACCGCAGAAGCATCCGATTCGCCGTCATCCTCATCCTTTACACCGTACTTTTCAATAAGGCGGTTTTCGTTAAGGGAGAATACCATTATAAGTACGCTTACAAACATAAATCCCGCAATAATAAGAAAAACGGGGATAAATGACTGATCATCGGAATAAACCGACTCACCCGAAGCGGTTTTATCGCTTTTAAGGGTGAACATCATTACAACGGTAGCAAAGATACCGCCGATATAGCCGACAAGATTTATAATCGCGTTTGCCTTACTGCGAAGCGGCTTTTCGGTAACGTCGGGCATATAGGCAACCGCGGGTGTGCGGTATATTGCCATTACAACAAGAAGCGTCATAAGGCAAAGGAAGAAGCCCCAGAAATTAACCTGAGCGTGGAAAAGGGACAACACAACCATAAGCGCCACCGCCGCCAATGTACCGAAGAGAATATATGGCGTTCTTCTTCCAAGGCGCGTGTGCGTCTTATCCGAAAGTGCGCCAAAGAGCGGCAACATAAATATAGCCAACAC
>JAXJYT010000044.1:0-5962 GCA_036306845.1 Acutalibacteraceae bacterium
ATTTTATTATACAACTATAATAGAATTTTTTCAATCATAAAATACAAAAAGCGGAAGGTTTTTACACCTTCCGCTTTTTGTGATATTCGATTATTCGTTTTCAGGTATCTCGCACTCAAGGTAGTCACCGCTAATGCGATTTTTGTTGAATATTTTGTCTACAACAGCCAGCGCTCCCAAAACAACCGACACAACCGACAAAATAACCGTAATGCACTTTAAAAATGTTTTCATAAAAGCACTCCCTTTTTATATTTTTCTATATTATATACTACATAAACGGCGCAAAAACGTGTAAAATAGCCCGTTTTAAGCGTACTAAACGAGGTGTGTTATACCAATCCTCAATCGTTATTTCGCGCGACACCGAAAGCAAATCCCTATAATGCTCTTTTATATCCCTTACGGTCTTATTTGCAGCCATCCACACACCGCATTCAAAGTGCAGATTAAAGCTTCGGTAATCCATATTAACCGTACCGACGGTTGCCACGCTATCATCAGATACAAAAATTTTAGAATGAATAAAGCCCGGTGTGTACTCGTAAATTCTGACACCCGCCTCTAAAAGCTCAAGATAATTATACTGCGTTACGGGATGAACGTACCATTTATCAGGTACAGCAGGGGTAATTATACGTACATCTATTCCCGATTTTGCCGCCATCTTCAAAGCGTTTATCATAGCGTTATCAATAATAAGATACGGAGATGTTATATAAACGTATTTTTGTGCAGTAGAAAGAATTTGCATATAAATACCCTCGGCAGGGTTTTTATCGTCAAGCGGACCGTCACCGTAAGGCAACACAAAGCCCTCTGCTATAGAAAATTCCTCACTGATATGCGATTTTATATCAATAGCCTTACCCGTTGTGAATTCCCACGTACTGCAAAACATTGCAAGAAGGCTTTTCACGGCATCGCCCTTTAATATTACCGCACAGTCCATCCAATAACCGAAGCGCTCAAGCTGATTTATATATTCATCGGCTAAATTAAGACCGCCCGTAATAGCAGTTTTACCGTCAATCACAACTATTTTACGGTGATTTCGGTTGTTCATAAAAAGGTCTACAGACGGACGGATTTTGTTGAATGCCGCTACCTCAATCCCCGTTTTACGAAGTTTCCAGATAAAATCCTTCCTTTGACGCTTAATGGAACCGAAATCGTCAAAAAGCAGCTTAACCTCTACCCCTTCGCGAACCTTTTGCTCCAACACCGCACAGATGCTGTCCCACATAATGCCCTCGGCAACGATAAAGAATTCAATATAAATATACTTCTTCGCCTTTTGAAGTTCTTCGATAAATCTGGGTAAAAAAGCTTCACCGGGCGCCACAAAATCGACAGATGTGTTTTTATAAAGGGGATATCCGCTTTCCCCGACAAGATAGTCGGCTTGACGGGAATGAAGATAATCGGCATATCGCATAGTAGACTGTATATCGTCACTACGCTCAAGACTACCGATATACTTGTCCTCACATTTCTGCATACGATTTTTAAGATACGGTGTAACACGGCCGCCGCCCGAAAGCAAGAACATCATAATACCGAAAATGGGAAAAACAAGTATAAACACAAGCCACGGTATTTTATAGCTTGGGTTTCCCCTGCGGTTTATTATACAGATAGCCGTAATAATAGCCGCAACTTCACTAAAGGTATAGACAAGCAGTGAATGCTCCGATAAATAAACGCCTAAAACAATAAGGAAGACAACCTGCGCTAAAACCGAAATTGCAGAAAATATGATATGAAACGGAAACGGAATACCGCGCTTGTTTTTTAACTTCACGCTCAAATCCATCACCTTCCCCGTTACATTCGCCTATATTTTACCATATTTTTATATTATTTTCAAGATTCTTCATAAAATTAACAAAAAATTAAGGATTTCGAAATTTTTCCGAAATCCTTAAGCTTTTTATATGCAAACTAAAGTAAATTTATATATGCACAGTTGCAATAATACCGAAATGGTCTGAGGGGTATTTTCCGCCAACATTGTCGTCAATTATTTTTTGAGTAATTGGCTTAACCTTGTCGTTTGCAAAGCAATAATCAATATGCTGATTTAAATAAACTTCGGGATGATAGTTATGGAACGTGTCCCTTGTATCATTCACCGTAACCGCGTTAACGTCGGTGAAATGCTTCACCATCTGCGCATAACCTAAAGAGTCGGGTGTCATATTAAAATCGCCCGTAATAAAGGTAGGCAAATCCGATATTTTTTTACTGTAAGCGTATATTAAATCAGCACTTTTAATCTGACCGTTATCACCGAATCCGTAATGCGTGTTCATAAACGTAAATTTTTTACCGCTTTGCCTCTCACGTAAAATCACGTATTCGCACATACGGTAGCAGTTATATACCTCATCCCAACCGCGCGACTCAATTTCGGGTGTATCGGAAAGCCAAAAATATCCGTTTTTTATGCACTCAAATTTATCTCTACGCCAAAAAATTGGTGCGGCTTCGTGGTCTTCTTTTCCGGCGCGGTATTTATTAAACATATCATATTCAGTACCAAAATACTGTTCCAAATATGGTTCCCAATTGGAACGAAGCTCCTGAAATCCCATAACATCAGGATTATAACGGCTTATAATCTCATAAAGACGCGGCGCACGCTCGGCAACCGAATTGCCGTCCTTATCATTACAATGTCTGATGTTAAAGCTGATAACTTTAAGTTCCATAAAAATCACCCTAAAATGTAATAAAGCATTTTACGTATATTCATTAATTTTAGTTGGATTGTAACACATATTATATTATTTTTCAAGAAAAAGTGAAGAGGTAATAGTGAAAAAGTAAAAATCCCCGTATCAAACGATACGAGGATTTTTGGTGGGAGATGGTGGATACTCTGCGCCCCTTGATTTTTCGACCGTTTTTTCAACAACTTCTTTCACTAAATCATATTCAAAGCCCAAGTGTGTTTCATCAATATATATTAAATCTTTTGTATTTAATTTTACCGAATAATCTTGTAAATTTCCTATGTGGTAAGTTTTACCTTTATATTCGTAAAACTTATCGTTTTCAAAATAACACAAACGTTTATCTTTTGTAACATAGAGAGTTGAAAAAGGATCATCAATTACTAATCGAACTTCTTGTTGGTAAGAAAATTCGTGTGTTTTTAAAATTAATCTTTGAGCGGTTTTGTCATTAATCAAATCTTTTTGCTCGCAAATAGAAGGATTGCCATATTTAATCTTATCAAATCTTAGGTTGTACATATTTTGGAGTTTTTTAATTGCTTTTATAAAACCTTTTGAATTGATTACAACAAAAGAAGTATTATTTGTATTTTTACCATTTGCAAAGTGGTCTATCATAAGTTTATTAATCTTAACATAACATTTTCCGTTATAGGAAATCAATTTAGCATCATTAACTTCATACATACAATATAATGGTAAATGTGTATTTGTTCTTATAAATCCAAACAATAACCCCTCTTTATCATCGCCAACGCCTTCCTTGTTTTCATATTCTTTTTGATAAATATAATATTTAGCACAGTTGGTATAAATCTCGCCTGAGTTAATTAAGGAATCGGCATATTCGTCCGTTAAATTAAATTTGATAAATAATTTTATTCCTTCAGTTTCCACTTATAACCCCCTGCAGTTTTTTGTTTTCCGTTAATTACATTTCTTATATTTTTGGTACATACACCGCAAATTTTTGAGGCGCTTGTTATTGAGGGAAATGTTTTTATTATATTTCCGGCCAAATCAAGTTGTATAACTTCTTTTGCCTCTGGTGTAGTTATTTCGGTTTTTTCAATTCTTTCAGGTATTTTATCGGCATCGAAATAACGCCACACATAACCACCAGAAGTTTTTTGTCTACCATTTATTACAAAAGATATTGTCCCTTTTGAAGCGCCTGTTTTTTTACTTGCTTCTTCTTGTGAAATAAAATGATTTATGTAATTCCCATCAATATCATATTGGACTAAAACTTTTGCTGGAATTTTGGGTTTCGACGATTTCTTTTCTTTTTCTTTCGTTTCTCTTGCAAGCGCAAGTTTTAGTTTTTCATCTTCCCAAGTATAGTTAAGATTTTCTTCGGGCAATTCATCAATAAACGGCTTGAGTTTTGTTGCAAGAATTTCTTTGGTAATTTCTTCGTCATATCGCCACTCAATAAGCGTTACACCGTTTTCTAAACAAAGCTCTCTTTTTCTTGCATCTCTTTCTTGATTGTTTTTCAAACCTTCTTCTCCGCCAAAAAAACCGCTTGCATTATAATGTTGTTCACCTTGATATTCAAAAGCTATTTTCAAAGAGGGGATATAAACATCTAAAGATTGTAGTCCCAACCATTTGTCCTGGTATTGATAAACAGCGTCATTGAAATACTTGACAACAAGTACATACATTTTTTGTTCGGATTTCCATTTTCCGAAAGTTATACCATGTGCTATCATCTCGTTATAAATTTTATTTCTCTTATCTAGAATTCGTTTTTTGTAAAGTCTTTGATACTCATTTTGGGCTGCTTCATAGTTCACGAATGCAAATATGCGAGATAAATTATATCCGTACGAATACAGATCCATATAAGTCAGTATTCTTTTCCATACTTCTAGGAAGTTTTCAAATTTTCTTATCAAAGACACATCATTAATATATTGAATAAAAGATTTATCAAAATCATAGTTTGCATAGTGCAATGTAAAAAACAATAATTCAACGTTTGCTAAATCAGACTTGTTAAACCGTGTATAATACTTATCAATTGATAAACGTTTAAAAAAATCAGATTTGCATGCAATGCTCACGGCTAAGTCGGTATTGTGATTGAATTTATCTTGAAATACAAATTCAAAAAAAGATTGTTTGCATTTTTCAATTTCATCTAGAAAATACCATTCATTTTTTTGAGTTTTCTCATATATTGTTTTATATAATTCGCACAATTCTTCTAATGATAATAGCATTAAAGGATTATTGCAAAATTTTTGCAAATAATCTAAATACCAAGTTTCACTTTGATTTTGTTTATCTAATAAAAATTGTTTATAAAGCCCTTTGTTAGGAATAGAAAACTCACTTGCTTTTTCTCGAAAGTTAAAAAAACAAATATTTTGTTCATCTGTTTCGTAAGCAAATAAAGTTGAACTTTTAGCAAGTGCATATATGTGTCCATTATTTTTAAAAGAAAATATCAATTTGTCATTTTCTACTACCTCAATACAACACAATTGTACATCTTTGCTTTCAAAATAAAAGTTTTTCAAAAGGATTTTATTCAGTTCGTTCGACTCATAAGCGTTTTTCCATCTTATGTTTTCAAAAGCACCTTCTTTTTCTACAAAAATCGCAGAAAATGGATAGCTATTATCACTCCAATGTCTTGTATGCGAATCCTTTTCTTTCTCTAAGTCTTTTTTTGTAAAGGTCTTTTCTATAACAGTAATATCATCAACTCTATAAAAACCGCAATTTGTACTATATAAATGAAAAGATGCACTTAAAGCACAATGAATTAAATTGTCTTTTTCGCAAAAAACATCAATGGAACAGTTTTCTATACCGCAGGCATACATTTTTTCATCTTTTTGAACGAAAAAACAACAATTTGCTAAGACGAGAGCTGTGTTTTCGAACATTAAAAAGTAAGGGCTATTTTTTATCCCATTTAACAGTCTTTTTCGATTGTTGTTAATGTGATTTTCAACAACAGAATCAAAGCGGGGGTCAAGTTTGTTAAAAACAACTCCCGCATTCGCCTTAATATCGTTGATATCCATAATTTTCAACGCTCTCACCACCTGAATAAATTATATCATATTAATCTCTATACAACAAGGTTATTCTTTGTTTCGGTCGTTCGAATCTATCTTGTCTTAATTTTTAGTGATTTTCCACCGTTGGCGGATTTTACTTCTTCACTATTCACTATTACTTATTACTTCCCAAAAATCCCG
>JAXJYT010000045.1:0-7518 GCA_036306845.1 Acutalibacteraceae bacterium
CTACAATATGTCATACGGGCTATAATGCTTCGGACTGTGCGCACAATTCCTTTGCGGCTCGTTTTGATAAGCTTGCGGAGAGTGGATTTTTTAATGAAAACGCTATTGATACAATGTTCATTTTTGGCGGTACTAACGATAGTTGGGCAGGCTCACCTATCGGGGAAATTATGTACGAAGACTTTAAAAAGAGTGACCTTTATAACGTTCTGCCCGCGTTCAGTTATCTGCTTGGCAGAACGAAAGAGGTGTTGAAAAACACCCGCGTTATAGTTATTATAAATACCGAGCTTAAGGCAGAAATTGCAAACGGTCAAAAGAGTATATGTGAGCATTACGGTATAGAATATGTAGCGCTCGAAAACATCGAAAAGCTTGAGGGGCATCCGAACTTTAACGGTATGAAGCAGATAGCCTGTCAGGTTACGAATAAGATTTAGTTTATAGGGGGACGGTAGCAAACCGTCCTCTGTTTTTTTAAGGAAAAATTTACATACTTTATATTTGACTATGATTACCATTTGTGGTAAAATAATACTAATATGTTTTGGAGAGTGTTTTTGTGCTTAAAGTTGATAAAACTGTACTTAAAGAAACAAAATATATAGCTGCTGTAACGGTTATTTTAAGCGTTCTTTTGCAGGCGGTTTTTTTAATAATTCACAAGTGGAATTATACCGTATTGCTTGGTAACGTTCTGGGCGCAGCGGCGGCAACGGGCAATTTCTTTTTGATGGGGCTTACTGTTCAAAGGGCGGTTAGACTTGATGAAAAGGAAGCAAAAACCCTTATGAAGTCTTCTCAGACACTTCGTAATTTCGGCTTGTTTGTAATCGGAATGATAGGTGTTTTGATATCGGTATTTAATACGGTAACGGTTTTGGTGCCGCTTTTCTTTCCGCGGTTTGCCATTCTTTTGAAACCGTTTGTTGATAAAAGTTACAAGGAATGAGGTGTGGTGTTGGAACAATATAAAACTTTAAAATTCAAGGTGATAGACACGCTTTTGCTCTTGATGGCGGCACTTCCGCTTGTGGCGTGTATTGCACTTAAGGTGTTGTTCACACCTGCGGGGGAAGGAATAAGCATTGCGGGCGCTTTGGTGTTCTTCACGGTACCAATGCCGCTTCAGGATTTGCCCATTACCGAATCGCAGGTAAATTCCTTGGCGGTAATGATTTCAATTTTTGCTCTGTGCCTTTATTTTACACACGGACTTTCGGTTAAATGTAAGCTTAAAAGGCAGGTTATAGCTGAGCTTATCGTGGAAAAGGCCAATTCACTCACAATAAACAATATGGGCGAATACTTCAAAGGCTTTGCGCCCTTTATTGCGGCAATTATGGGTCTTTCGGCATTTTCAAGCCTTACCGCTCTTTTGGGACTTTATGCGCCGACTTCGGATATAAACATCGTGGGCGGTTGGGCAATACTTGTATTTATTCTTATAACCTACTATAAAAACAAGTGCGGTCCAATTCATTACATTAAAAGTTTTTGTGACCCCGTGCTTTTGGCGCCGCTTAACATTATAAGTGAGGTTGCAACCCCGATTTCCATGGCATTCCGTCACTACGGTAACGTGCTTTCGGGTGCCGTAATATCGGTGCTTATAGGCACCGCGCTTCGCGGTCTTACGAATACTCTGCTTGGTTGGTTGCCCGGATTTTTGGGTAAATTTCCGTTTCTGCAGATTGGTTTACCCGCTATACTGTCGATTTATTTTGACGTATTTAGCGGTCTTTTACAGGCATTTATCTTTGCGATGTTGACAATGCTTTACGTGTCGGGCGGCTTCCCTGCGGAAGATTATGCGGCACGAAAGCTTGCACGCGAAGCTAAAAAGAATAAAAATAAAATTTAAATTTTGGAGGAATTTAAAATGTTAGAACTTGCGATTGGTCTTATTTTGGCAGGCTGTGCTTTAGGCGCGGGTGCCGCTATGATAGCGGGTATAGGCCCCGGTATTGGTGAAGGTAACGCGGTTGCTAAGGCTTGTGAGGCTATTGGTCGTCAACCCGAGTGTAAGGGTGATGTTACCACCACAATGCTTATGGGTTGCGCTATTGCCGAAACCACAGGTCTTTATGCACTTGTTATTGCAATTTTGCTTATCTTCGTTGCACCTCAGCGTTTTGTAAACATTCTTATCGAGGCAATTAAGTAATCGGAGGCAGTCTATAATGCAAAATTTGGATATTATATCCGTAAATTTATGGCAGATACTGGCTTCTCTCTTAAACCTGACTATACTGTTTTTGATAATAAAGCATTTTTTGTTTAAGCCTGTTACCAAAATGATAGCAAAGCGTCAACAGGAAATAGCGGATGAGTACAGTGAGGTGGAAAACGCTAACCGTGAAGCGCAAGAGGCACGCGAAAGGTTAGAGGCGGAGCTTAGTACCGCCAAGGTTCGCGCCGAGGGCATCATTAAGGATGCTGCCGATACTGCAAATACACGCGGTGAACGTATAGTGGCAGAGGCACGGAGTGAGGCGGAGGGTATTATCCGTCAGGCAAAAACTGCCGCCGAGCAGGAATTGCGCAGCGCCGAGGCTGCCATAAAGGGCGAAATTGTCGGCGTGTCTGCCGTGCTTGCCGAAAAACTGCTTGAGCGTGAAATAAATGCACGCGACCATGCGCAGTTTATCGATTCATTTATTGAAAAGATAGGTGAAGAAGAATGATAGCGCAGGGTAATGAGTATTCCGAAGCCATATTTATGTTGGCTCAGGAAAGCGGCAGGTTAGAGGAGTATTCTGCGGCGCTCACACTTGTTTGCGAGCAGTTTCGCGGAGAGCCTTTATATATGCAGTTTCTATCATCTCCCAACATACCGCGCAGTGAGCGTCAGTCGGCGGTAGAAAAGGCTTTTGGCGAAGCCGTACCGCAAGATGTGTTATCACTTTTAGCGCTTCTTATTGAGCACGGCAAAATAGCTGAGCTTTATGATATTGCAGAAGGCTTTGAGGCGCTTAAATCATCGGCGCAGAATACGAGCGTTGCTACTGTTACGAGCGCCGTAGAACTGACGGACACACAACTTGAAGCACTTAAATCAAAGCTTCAGAAGGTGAGCGGTAAAAACGTAATTATTGAAAGCCGTATTGATAAGAGTATTATCGGCGGTATTGTTGTGGAATTAGACGGAAAATTAATTGACGGCAGTATCAAGCGTCAAATCACAGAGGTTAAGGAAGTGATAGGCAAATGAGTGAGAAACCGCAAGAAATAAGTTATATAATTAAAGAACAAATTAAGAACTACCGCTCTCAGATTGAGATGCGTGAAACAGGTAGCGTTATCCTTGTAGGTGACGGTATCGCGCGCGTTTACGGTCTTCGTGACTGTATGGCTAACGAGCTTTTGGAGTTTGAGGACGGTTCTGCAGGTCTTGCACAAAACTTGGAGGAGGAAACGGTATCTGTTGCCGTTTTGTCCGACGATAATAATATACGCGAGGGTACAAAGGTACGCCGTACGGGTAAGGTTTTATCGGTGCCCGTAGGTGAGAAGCTTTTGGGTCGCGTTGTAAATGCTTTGGGTGAGCCGATTGACGGTAAGGGCCCTGTTGACTGTGCGGATTATTTTCCTATAGAGTCTGAGGCACCCGGTATCATTGAGCGTAAGAGCGTATCGGTACCGCTTCAAACAGGTATTAAGGCTATCGACAGTATGATACCAATCGGTCGCGGTCAGCGTGAGCTTATAATTGGTGACCGTCAGACAGGTAAAACCGAAATCGCAATAGATACTATTATAAATCAGAAGAATAGTGACGTTATCTGTATTTACGTAGCTATCGGTCAGAAAAGCACCTCGGTAGTAGGTCTTGTGAACGAGCTTACGAAGGCAGGCGCTATGGAATACACAATCGTAGTATCCGCAACCGCTTCGGAAAGCGCACCGCTTCAGTATATAGCGCCCTATGCGGGTTGCGCTATGGCGGAATATTTCCGTAAAAAAGGTCGCGACGTACTGATTGTATATGATGATTTATCCAAGCACGCGGTGGCATATCGCGCACTGTCGTTGCTTATAAGAAGACCCCCCGGTCGTGAGGCATATCCGGGTGACGTTTTCTATCTTCATTCCCGTTTGCTTGAGCGTGCGGCTTGTGTTGCTCCCGAATACGGTGGCGGCTCAATTACTGCGCTTCCAATAATCGAAACACAGGCGGGTGACGTTTCGGCGTATATCCCGACCAACGTAATTTCCATTACCGACGGTCAGATATTCCTTGAAACCGAGCTTTTCCACGCGGGTATTATGCCTGCTATCAACCCCGGTATTTCGGTAAGCCGTGTTGGCGGCTCGGCTCAGCTTAAGCCGATGAAAAAGGTTGCGGGTGAATTAAAGCTTATCTATTCGCAGTACCGCGAGCTACAGTCCTTTGCGCAGTTCGGCAGTGACCTTGATGCCGATACCAAGGCTCGTTTGGCGCTTGGTGAGCGTATCGTTGAGGTATTAAAGCAAAAGCGCAACAGTCCCGTATCGGTTGGTTGCCAGGTTGCTATTATCTACGCCGTAATCAACGGATATCTTAATGACGTTGCTGTAAAGGACGTTGCCGAATATGAACAAAGACTGTTTGAAAAGTTAGAAAATCAGAAGTCAGAGCTGCTTGAGCGCTTTAACAACGGTTTCTTTGAGGAAAGCGACGTTGAGTCACTTGTTGAAACCCTTAAAGAAATGCAGGGGTGATATAAGTGGCGGCTAATATTAAGGCTTTAAAAAACCGTATAAAAAGCGTTGATTCGACACTGCATCTTACTAAGGCGATGGGTCTTGTGGCTTCCTCCAAAATCCGCAAGGCAAATCTTAGAATGGCGGCGGGCAGACAGTACCGTGAAGCAATATGCAACGTTGTGGATTTACTGTCGGTATGTCCCGAATGTTCACGCAGTCCGTATCTTCGCGAGTCGAAAGGGCAAAAAACGAAGCTTATTGTAATTGCGGGTGACCGCGGTCTTGCGGGTGGTTATAACGCCAATATTTTCCGCACCGTACGCGATTTTGGCGCGGCGAAAATAATACCCATTGGTAAACGTGCTTGCGAACGCTATGGCGGTGAGGTTAATTCTTCCGAAACCTTTTCGGCAGAGGATGCAATAGAGTTATCAAGAGAGCTTTGTAAGCAGTTTTATAACGGCGAATTTGACCGACTTGGCATCGTTAGTACGAAATACGTTTCTATGATGACCCAAACACCTGAAATTATATGGGTGTTGCCGCTTAAACGGGCAGAGGGCAAAAAGAGCACGGGTGCCGTGTTTGAGCCTGATGCCGCCTCGATTCTTGAAACTGCAGTTGTTGAATATGTTTCGGGAATGCTTGTAGCCTCTATTCGTGAAAGCTTTGCAAGTGAGGTTGCGGCACGCCGTATGGCAATGGATAGCGCAGGAAAGAATGCGCGGACAATGATAGATGAGCTTCAGCTTAAATATAACCGCGCTCGTCAAGGCGCAATCACACAAGAAATTACTGAAATTGTCGCAGGCTCGGGAAACTGATGCACTGCGTGCATCAAAGTGAAGAGTGAAAAAGTAAGGTGTTTGTGCAAAGCACAAACCTAATATAAATTATTCATAATTCATTTTTATTAAGGAGTGAATTTAATTGTCAGAAAATAATATCGGTAAGGTTTCGCAGGTAATGGGACCTGTTGTTGACGTCCGTTTTGAAGAGGGCGGATTACCTGCTATATATAACGCTCTTACCATTCCCGTGGGTGAGCGCACACTTACCGTAGAGGTAGCCCAGCATATTGGTGATAATATTGCAAGATGCATCGCAATGGCATCTACCGACGGTCTTCAGCGCGGTGTACCCGTAACCGATACGGGTAAGGCGATAAGCGTACCCGTTGGTCGCGAAACGTTGGGCAGAATATTTAATGTATTGGGTGAGGCGGTTGACAACAAGCCCGAGCCTCAGGAAGCTGAGCGTTGGGATATCCACCGCGCCGCACCTGAGTATGATGAGCTTTCAACATCTACCGAGATACTTGAAACGGGTATTAAGGTAATTGACCTTATCTGCCCCTATTCAAAGGGCGGTAAAATCGGTCTTTTCGGCGGAGCAGGCGTTGGTAAAACCGTTCTTATTATGGAGCTTATAAATAACGTTGCCAAGCAGCACGGCGGTATTTCGGTATTTACCGGTGTTGGTGAGCGTACGCGTGAAGGTAACGACCTTTATAATGAAATGCAGGAATCAGGCGTTATTAACAATACCGCGCTTGTATACGGTCAGATGAACGAGCCGCCCGGTGCGCGTATGCGAGTAGGTCTTTCGGGTCTTACTATGGCGGAATATTTCCGTGATGAAGAGCATCAGGACGTGCTTTTGTTTATAGATAACATCTTCCGTTTCACACAGGCAGGTAGTGAGGTCTCGGCGCTTCTCGGCCGTATGCCCTCTGCCGTTGGTTATCAACCTACCCTTGCTAACGAAATGGGTGCCTTGCAGGAGAGAATTACGTCTACCAAAAAGGGTTCGATTACATCGGTACAGGCGGTATACGTTCCTGCCGATGACCTTACCGACCCCGCCCCCGCAACCACCTTTGCCCACCTTGATGCTACTACCGTTTTATCGCGTAATATTGCATCTCAAGGTATTTATCCCGCCGTTGACCCGCTTGAGTCCACAAGCCGCATTTTATCGGCGGACGTTTTGGGTGAGGAGCATTATACCGTTGCGCGTGAGGTACAAAGAATACTTCAACGTTATCAGGAGCTTATGGATATCATCGCAATTATGGGTATGGATGAGCTTTCCGATGATGATAAGATGCTCGTATCACGTGCGCGTAAGATTCAGCGTTTCTTATCACAGCCCTTCTTCGTGTCCGAAAAGTTTACGGGTATTGAGGGTACCTACGTACCGCTGAGCGAAACAATCCGCGGCTTTAAGGAAATTATTGAGGGTAAGCACGATGACCTGCCTGAATCGGCATTTCTCTTTGTTGGCACGATAGATGAGGCGGTAGCCAAGGCAAAGGGTGATAAGTAATGAAAACATATCATCTTATCGTTTCCACGCCCGATGGCAATGTGTTTGAGGGAGATGCGGCTATGCTTACCGTTCGCGGCAGTGAGGGCGACCTTGCGGTGCTTGCCGACCACATACCGCTTATAACTGCGGTAAAGCCTTGCAAATGCACAGTTGTTTTGCCCGATGAAACCGAAAAAATTGCCGATATTGGCGGCGGAATACTTACGGTTGATTCAGATAAAACAACACTGCTTTCAAGTGATTTTAAATGGAATTAAAAACAAATTGGGGAGACACTTTATAATTAAGCTGTCTCCCTTAAATTTTATATAATGATTGTAGTTAGTCGAAACGCTCAAAAGCGTTCCGACAAGCCACATTAGAAGTGGCTTTGGCAAAATTAAATTCTAATATTTAATTTTGCACAACATTCATTGCAATGGGATAGGACAAATTTTTAGTAAAAATTTGTCGCAAAATCAAAGATTTTGTGGCGAAACAGAATTGTTTCGCCTAACC
>JAXJYT010000046.1:0-7050 GCA_036306845.1 Acutalibacteraceae bacterium
GACCGAAGCCGCCGAAGCAGTTTAAATCCTGCCTTATCTGACTTGCGGTAAGATGCATTCTCTCTGAAAGCTCACGCGAGGAGATACGTGAAACACCCTCCCGCTTTAGTTCGCCTAAAAAACGGTAGTAACGCGGTAATCGCTTGATAACCGAGTTGGAAATGCCGTTTGTCTGCATAAAAATCTTCCTTCGTTTTTTATATAATATGAATATATATTTTATTTAATTAATATTTTATTATACTGTGAAAAAAATGTCAAGCGAATAAAAAATTTTTAAAAAAATGCTTGACAAAGTTAGAAATATATGTATAATAAAATCAGTAACCATTCCTACTTTTGAAAAGGAGGCGCCAAAATGAACTACTCAAAACAACGCGAAGCTATCCTTGCGGTGCTCAGAAGCACCACCGTTCATCCCACCGCCTCTCAGGTGCACAGTATGGTGCGGGAAAAGCTTCCCAACATCAGTCTTGGCACCGTATACCGAAATCTTGCGCAGCTTGTAGAAAACGGCGACGTGCTCTGTATCTCGGTTGGGGACGGTAACGACCATTTCGACGGCGACAACTCCTATCACCTGCACCTTCGTTGCAAACGCTGCGGTGAAATCGAGGATGCCCGCACCGGTGGCGAGGCAATTTTTGCGGTAGCGCAACAAAACGGCTTTACACCCGAAGGCGCGATATGTGTTGTTCACGGCATTTGTAAAAATTGTAATTCTTAATGATTTACGTTTTTAAATAAATTAAATTATAAAAATATTTTCGGAGGAAAAAATTATGAAAAAGTATGTATGTATGATTTGCGGTTATACCCATGAGGGCGAGGGCGCACCCGATGCTTGCCCTATCTGTAATGCACCCGCTTCCAAGTTTCAGGAGCAGGCAGGCGAAAAGACCTGGGCGGCTGAGCACGTTGTAGGCGTAGCACAGGGCGTTGACCAGAGAATTATCGACGGTCTTCGCGAAAACTTCAACGGCGAATGCTGTGAGGTTGGTATGTACCTTGCTATGTCCCGCGTAGCACACCGTGAGGGTTATCCCGAAATCGGTCTTTACTGGGAAAAGGCAGCCCTTGAGGAAGCAGAGCACGCTGCAAAGTTTGCCGAGCTTTTGGGTGAGGTTGTAACCGATAGCACCAAAAAGAATTTAGAGATGCGTGTTGACGCTGAAAACGGCGCAACACTTGGTAAGTTCGAGCTTGCAAAGCTCGCTAAGGAGTTAGGCCTTGACGCTATTCACGACACCGTTCACGAGATGGCACGCGATGAAGCAAGACACGGCAAGGCATTTGAGGGTCTGCTCGGTCGTTATTTTAAATAATTAAGCTTTTGGGGAGTGTTATTTAACACTCCCCTTTTTACACGGCAAAGTCGTAACGCTTCTGCCGTGTTTTTATTTATATCAAATCACACTATTGAAATAAATATTATTTTGTGGTATGCTTTATAAGGACTAATTTGCCTAAAAAATCAGGTGACGTATAAAATGGGGATTGTTGTTGTATTAAACGCAATATGGACTGTTGTAAGTACAATTTCAAAGATAATATCCAAAACACTTTGGTATAAGAATATTTTTAAATGTGTTGGTATTGTGGCAACCCGCAAATTTAAACCGGCAAAAGAATGCCACAAATATGCGATTATTGTTGCCGCCAGAAACGAGAGTACCGTTATTGGCAATCTTATCGACAGTATTAAGCGCCAAAATTATCCCGAGGACAAGCTGGATATTTTTGTGGCTGCCGATAACTGCACTGACGATACCGCTGCCATCGCACGTGATATGGGTGCAATTTGTTACGAACGTTTTGATAACGAGCACCGTACAAAGGGCTACGCCTTGCAATATTTAGTAGAATGTATCCGCCGTGATTACGGCATTGATGCTTACGAGGGTTATATTCTTTTTGACGCAGACAACCTTTTGGCATCCGATTATTTAGAGCAAATGAACAACGCATTTGATGCGGGCGAAAAAATCATCACCTCTTATCGCAATACCAAAAACTTTGACGATAACTGGATTGCCGCTTCTTACGGTGTGCACTGGCTTCGCACCATCCGTAACGAGCACCGCCCCCGCTCCCTTTTCCATTTAGCAACCCGAATTCAAGGTACGGGCTTTTTGTTTGCTCACGAGCTTATAAAAGACGGTTGGAACTGGGTATCTTTAACCGAGGATCGTGCCTTCTGTGCCGATGCGGTTGCAAAGGGTTATAAAATTTCTTACAATCACGATGCGATTTTTTATGATGAACAGCCTGTTTCCCTTCGCATTGCGATGCGTCAGCGTATACGTTGGGCTAAAGGCCATTTGCAAGCCTTTGCCGAAATTGGCCCAAAGCTTTTCGGTCATATTTTCATAACCGGTGGCATGGCAAGCAAGCACGAAAAAGGCAAGGTTTCTATTTGGAAACGCATTTTTAACAATCTGCGCCTTCGTTTTATGAGCCTTGACATTTTATCAAACGTTTACCCCCGTGCACTTTTTACGTTTTTCAAGCGTATAATTTATCTTATTGTTAAAATTTCTGTCATCTGCATTTTGGCACCCAACGTTAATAAAATCGGTGCAGTGCTTTTAACCGTGCTTTGGTGGAACGCCGAAACCTATTTAAAAACCATACTTGTTGCCCTTTACGTTTATATTATTGAGCACAAGCGAATTCAAAAAATCGGATTCTTTAAAACACTTTGGTTTGCCGCAACCTTTCCTATCTTTGATATTATTGGTAAAATTTCTCTTATTGTTGCAATGTTTATGAAGGTTGAATGGAAGCCTATTCCCCACGATTCTAACGTAAAGATTACCGATTTAACCGATAAATCGAAAAACAATAAAGAAAAGCGAGGCTTGACACGGCAAGGCGTTTGAGGGACTTTTGAACAGATACTTTAAATAATAATTAAAGGCCCACTTGTGTATGGACTGCACAAATTGGTGCAGTCCATGTAAAGGGGGCTTTTTTATTGCAATATCATTTAAAATATGCTATCATTTATGATACCAGTAGTTATTATTTTCGTCTGCACCCGAAAGCTGCTTATCGGTGGTATTGAGCGCAGCGGAATTGTTGGATAGAGTAGAGAGGAGATATAATAATGAAAAAATACTTGTTGCCTCAGTACAAGCAATATAAGGCAAACCTACACACACATTCCAATCTCTCCGACGGTGCACATTCGCCAGAGGAATTGAAGCAACTATATATGGAGCGCGGTTACAGTATAGTAGCCTATACAGACCACGAGATTATATGGGACCAGAGCCATCTTTGCGATGAAAGCTTTGTTGCTATAAACGGCTATGAGTATGCTATTACCTCGCGTGAGGGGGAAGTATATAATGATAAGGCAACCTGCCATCTGAACCTTTGGGCAAAGGATCAGAAAAACCTTTCGCACGTGTGCTATAGCCCCGAATACAGAAGGCCCAAAAAGGTCAGCGAGGAGGAGGCAAGAGCCCTCCCGCACTACGGTGAATATGTAATTACAAATTATTCTGTTGAGTCTATTAACCACGTTATAGAAGAGGCCAACAAGCACGGCTACATGGTTTGCTACAATCATCCGTACTGGTCAATGGAGGGATTTAATACCTTTAGTCAGTATAAGGGTTATCAGGCGGTAGAGGTATTTAATCGTTGTTCCGGAGGTTCGGGTTATTACGAATTTACACCGTATATTTATGATGAACTGCTTCGTATGGGTAAAAAGGTATTGCCTATAGCCGCAGATGACACACATAGAATATGGAAGGATGTTAAATATCACAAGCAGGCGTTTGGCGGCTTTAATATGATGGCCGCAAAGGAGCTTAGCTATGAGAGCATTATCGAGGCTATGGAAAAGGGAGATATGTATGCCTCTACGGGAGCCACAATAGATGAAATATATGTTGAGGATAATACTTTAACCCTTAATTTTGAGCCTTGTGAAGTGGCATATTTCCGCACCCACAACCGTAGGGGTAGTATAGTGTTTAATGAACAGGCAGAGCCTATCACTACCGCATCGTTTAAGCTTGCGCCGGAGGACAAATATGTTTTCGCATATATCAAAACCTTTGACGGTCGATGGGCGGTAACCAGAGCCTATTACGCGGATGAGCTTTTTGATTAAAAGATAGGTTTATAATGACTGAAGTTAGTCGAAACGCTTAAAAAGCTTTATCTTGAATCTGTTATTAAGGTGTTATTCGCCATTATTACAGTAACCTGTTCAATTATAACGGTAGCATATCTTTTGTTTTATTTGGTGCAAAAATTTTTGAATTATTTTTTGTTTTCCGCAAACAATAAAACGGGAGGATGATTTTATGAAAATTTTACTTTCGTTAGCTTTAACAGTTCTCTTGTGCATATCGCTCGTTGCTTGCGGTGGAAACAAAAACGATAACAACGCGAGCGGTATGATAAGTGACGGTATGTCTGCGGTGGAATCGGGTGTTAATTCCGCGGTGAGCGGCACCGAAAGCGCTATGCAATCTGCAAAGGATAATATGTCAGATTCTATGAGCCTTACCGCAAAAATCACCGCCGAGGAGGCAAAGACAAAGGCGCTTCGTCACGCAGGCCTTTCGGCCGATCGTGTAACCGATGTTGATATCGACCTTGACCGTGATAACGGCCGCCTTATCTATGAAATCGACTTTAACTGCGATGGCATAGAATATGATTACGATATCGATGCCGATAACGGCACAATTATCTCTGCAGATAAGGACAGAGATTAAAAGTGAAAAGTGCAAAATGGAAAGTGGAAAGTTTCGGTGTGCGCAAGGCGCACGGTTTATATAAAGTCGGCAAAGCCGACACCTTAACTTAACATTTTGCATTTAACACTTAACACTAAATACAAAAAAGGCCTTTTGGGGTTTAACCCAAAAGGCTTTTTTCTATCGTGTTTCTGATTTCATCGGCGCCTGTGCCCTTTAATGCCGAAAACGGAATTACGGTAACGCCGTCGCCCAGGTCACCCATTTCTTCTTTTACCGCACTAAGTCGCGCGGCAAATTCCGATTTATTAAGCTTATCGCACTTCGTAAGCACAACCGCATAGGGAATGCCGAAATGCTTTAAAAATTCGAGCATCGAAATATCGAAATCGGTAATTTTATGGCGCATATCAACAAGCTGTAGGCAAAGTCTTATATCTCTGCCGCTCCTGAAATAGCCCTCCATAAGCTCCGCCCAACGCTCGCGCTCGCTATCGGCAACCTTGGCGTAGCCGTAGCCCGGAAGGTCAACAAGGCGCGCTTCGGGCAGTCGGTAAAAGTTCACCGTTACCGTTTTGCCCGGCGTAGAACTTACACGCGCTATCGATTTGCGGTTTAGAAGCTTGTTTATTAGTGAGCTTTTGCCAACGTTAGAGCGCCCCGAAAAGCATATTTCGGGCAGAGTTGATTCGCTAAGCTGCTCCAACGTGCCAAAAGCCGCCTCAAACTGAACGTTATTCCAATTCATACCTTTTTCCTCAATGATTTATTCTTACACTCGCCTTTTGCGGCTCAATATTATAGGTAGCGGCGCTTTCCTCTACCTCGCAAGGAACCAAGGCGCGTTCGATAATCTCGCCAACATACTCGCACGGTACAAATTCCACGTTTTCGCGTACCTTTACGTCTACTTCATCAAGGTCGGGAATGTTTTCCTTGGGCATAAACACGGTCTTTACGCCGCCCGTATACGCCGCCATTGATTTTTCCTTAAGTCCGCCTATCGCAAGCACTCTTCCGCGGATTGAAACCTCACCCGTCATAGCAATATCGCGGCGTACCTCACGCCCCGTAAGCGCCGAAACGAGCGCCGTTGTGATTGTGACACCCGCCGAAGGACCGTCCTTCGGTACTGCCGATTCGGTTGCGTGAATGTGAATATCCTTATTTTTATAGAATTCTTCATCAATACCGTATTTCTGCGCGTTGGCGCGAACGTAGGTGATAGCCGCTTCCGCCGATTCCTTCATAACGTCGCCAAGGTTGCCCGTTAGCACGGTTTTACCCGTACCGCTAAGCACTGCAACCTCCATCTGCATAATCTCGCCGCCGACCTGTGTCCAGGCAAGACCGTTGATTACGCCGACCTCATCACGCGGCAAAATCTGTTCGGGGCGGTATTTTTTATGTCCTAAAAGCGTTTCCAGATCGGTATCGCGGACAGTAACCTTTTCGCACTCGCCCGCGGCTATACGCTTTGCCGCCTTACCGCAAAGTGAGCCAATGGTACGCTGAAGCTTACGAACACCCGCCTCGCGCACGTAGAAATCAATAATTGCATAAAGCGCGCCGTCGGTAATGCGGCAGTTTTTAGCATTTAAAGCATGCGACTCAAGCTCACGCGCTACAAGATGGCGCTTGGCAATGTTGAATTTTTCTTCTCTTGTGTAACCGTCAAGCTCGATTACTTCCATACGGTCAAGCAGCGGCGCGGGTATGGTAGAAAGCGAGTTCGCCGTTGTAATAAATACCGCGCGGCTTAAATCATATGGCATATCAAGGAAATTATCGCAAAAAGTATTGTTTTGTTCGGGGTCTAAAACCTCCAGAAGCGCACTTGAGGGGTCACCCTTATAATCCGAGCCCAATTTATCAATTTCATCAAGCAGAATAAGCGGATTCGATACACCTGCATTCTTTATGGCGTTTATAATTCTGCCGGGCATCGCGCCTATGTAGGTCTTGCGGTGACCGCGGATTTCCGCCTCATCATGCATACCGCCCAAAGCCACACGGGCGTATTTTCTGCCCATACACTCGGCAACCGTCTTACCGATAGAGGTTTTACCCACACCGGGCGCACCCACAAGGCAAATAATCTGCCCCTTAATGTCGGGGGAAAGCGCAAAGACAGAGAGCATCTCCAAAATACGCTCTTTTACCTTTTGCATACCGTAAAAATCGCGGTCAAGGATTTTTGCCGCGCGTTTTATATCAACCTTGCAGTCGCTCACCTTTCTCCAGGGCAGTCCCAGACACAAGTCAATAAAGGCGCGGCTTACCGTTCCCTCGTGCGAGCCCTGCGGCATCTTGGCAAGCTTATTTA
>JAXJYT010000047.1:0-2142 GCA_036306845.1 Acutalibacteraceae bacterium
GTTAATGGAAGAGAATATTGACAAAAGGGAAGAATATCTTGCGCTTCTTGTCGACCTTCAGCTTTCTGTTCACGGTAAAAAATGTCCTCTCCTTAACAAGCTTAAGGATAAGATGAACCGCAAGATTTCGGCTACAGACTTGGATGCTACTACCCGTTATGAGTTGCATACGCGACTTGAAGGTATGCCCAAGCATAACAAGGTTTGTCACGGCGACTTTAACCCATCCAACATCATTATTGCAGATGACGGTACTCCATATATCCTTGACTGGTCGCATGCAACGCAGGGTAATGCGTCTGCCGATGCGGCACGTACCTACCTCTTGTTCTGCTTGAACGGTGATATAGAGGGCGCTAAAAAGTACCTCGATTTGTTCTGCCTTAAGAGTAACACTGCTAAACAGTATGTTCAGAAATGGATGCCTATCGTTGCCGCTTCCCAATCCGTAAAGGGCAACGAAAAGGAACGCGAATTTCTGCTCTCTTGGGTTGACGTTGTGGATTACGAATAATTAGTTGACTAAATAAAATAGGGTGGATATAATATTATTTGTAAGTAATATTATATCCACCGTTTTGGTATATGGAGGCTCTTATGCGTAAAACGAAAATTGTATGCACAATAGGTCCCGCAAGCGGAACCGAAGAAATGATAAAAGGTCTTTGCAGGGCAGGGATGAACGTTGCCCGTCTTAACTTTTCACACAACACGCACGAAGACCATCAGATGAGGATTGACCTTATCAAAAAAGTGCGTTCAGAGCTTAAGATGCCTATCGCCATTATGCTTGACACCAAGGGTCCGGAGTATAGAATAAAAACCTTTAAGAATCAGAAAATCACCCTCAAAGACGGTGATAGATTCACCTTTACCACCGAGGATATTATCGGTGACGGGGAAAGGGTTGCGGTTAGTTACAAAAACCTCCCTAACGAGCTTTCTGTCGGTGATACCATTCTGCTTAATAACGGACTTTTAACCTTTGAGGTTATAAATATAAGCGGTACCGATATCGAATGTAAGGTTGTTATCGGTGGCGAGCTATCCGACCGCAAAAGTATGAGCTTTCCCGGTAAGGTCATGAAGCAGAAATATCTTTCGGAGCAGGATAAGCTTGACATAGCCTTCGGCGTGAAGAACGAGGTTGACTATATCGCGTGCTCTTTTGTTTCTAAAAAGCAGGACCTTATCGACGTTCATAACTATCTAAAGGAGCTTGGTGCCGATAACATTGAGCTTATTGCGAAAATTGAAAATCAGTCGGGCTTTGATAATATTGAAGAAATCTGCGAAGCGTGCGACGGTATTATGATTGCGCGTGGTGATATGGGTGTTGAAATACCCTTTAAGATGCTTCCTGCAATTCAGAAAAAGCTTATAACCAAGTGTCGTTTGCTCGGAAAAAGGGTTATAACCGCCACCGAAATGCTTGAATCAATGATTTCGAATCCCCGCCCTACAAGAGCCGAGATTTCCGACGTTGCCAACGCCGTTTACGACGGTACAAGCGCCATAATGCTTTCGGGTGAAACCGCCGCGGGTAAATATCCGATAGAAGCGGTCAAGACAATGGCGGAAATTGCCGAAACCACCGAGAGTAATATTCACTATAACAAGCGTTTCCATAACGCCGCTTTTGAAATCAGAAATTCTGCCGATGCAATTTCGCACTCTACCTGCGGAATGGCTATTGACCTTGATGCAGAGGCTATCGTTGCTTGCTCGCTTTCGGGAATGACCGCGCGAATGGTATCGCGCTTCCGTCCACCCGTTCCGATTCTGGGACTTACCACAGATGAGCGCACCTGGAGAAGACTTGCTCTTTCGTGGGGCGTAATTCCCGCTATGTGCGAACGCTTTACCTCGACCGACGTGCTTTTCTACACCGCAAAGAAAATTGCCGAGCAGGAATTGGCACTTCAAAAGGGCGATAAAATTATTATAACGGGCGGCGACACAAGCGGCACGTCGGGTAATACAAGTCTTATTAAAATTGAAAATATTTAAATTTAAAGTGAAGGAAATTAAACGTTCCTTCACTTTTTTATATAAAGAAACAAGCCCTGTGTTTCCACAAGGCTTGTAAGTTTGATAATGTAGTAATTATCTCTTTGAGAACTGTCGAGGCGTTAATAAAAC
>JAXJYT010000048.1:0-1367 GCA_036306845.1 Acutalibacteraceae bacterium
ACTGTAACATCCATTGAGCCATCTGAATTTAATTGGCTGTACGTTACGTTTGCATTAGTATTAGCCGCATAACTTCTAATAGTTAGTATAGCCATAAATATACCAACTAATAAACCTAATTTTAATAGTTTTTTCATTTGAATTTCCTCCTTCGAAAATTTCCGCACAAAGTGCGTTTTTTAAAATAATTTATTTCCACACCAAGTGGTGTAAAAATCAAGCTTTAGGTTTTGCAAGGGTGCCACCCTCACGCAAAGCTGTTTCAAGCTTCAGCTGACAGCTGCCGCACTCATCCGTAAAGACATTAAGCAAAACCTCTACCGCGCGTGTGCCCATCTGCTTACTGGGCTGCACAAGGGTTGTAAGTGTGGGGATAGTATATTTTGAAACCTGAATACCGTCTATCGCAATTAAAGAACAGTCGTCAGGCACATTTAGTCCCACAGTATGAAGCGCCTTTATCGCCGCAATTCCCATAGCATCCGCAATGGAAAAAATAGCAGTGAAATCCTTACCCTTTTTTAGAAAGCTTTCGACAGCTTTAAAGGCGTCGTCTATATTAAAGCTTTTGGCCTCAATAATAAGGTCTTTATCTAATACGATGCCGGCACTTTTAAGGGCATCACAATAACCCTTAAAACGAAGCTCACTTATCGAGTGGTCGTCGGTTGTACCAAGTAAAACAGCAATTTTTTTATGACCTAAATCGGTCAGTGTTTTTACTGCACGAAAGGCCTCGGCATAGTCGTCAATATAAACCGAAGAATATGCCGTTTTTTTAAGACTGCCAAAGGTGTTTGTATATGTACAGCAGACAAACGGAACACCCAATGTGGCAATTTGCTCGGGTGTGTAATCAAACCGCCCGCCAAGAAAGATAAGTCCCTTCAATCTTTTAGACCTTACTAACGATGCGCCTTCGGCAAGCTCATCTTCGTTTGAACCGATTTGATGCATCACCATCGAATAATCTGCCAGGCTCACCTCTTTTTCAATCGCATGTAAAACCGAATTTAAAAAAGGGTTTCCAACACCGCGCACCACAACGCCGATAGTATCGGTTGGCATTTTGCCCAAGTCCCTTGCGCTGCTGTTTGGGACATAGTGCAGCTCTTCAATAGCTTTTAACACCTTGGCGCGCACCTCTTCACGCACGTCGGGGTGATTATTCAAAACACGGGAAATGGTGGTTATTGAAACACCACTGTATTTTGCAACGTCTTTAATGGTCATTGTGTTGTTCCTTTTTGTTCAAAAAAACGGTGAAAAACGTGTAAAAAAGGAGAACTGAAAACGTTTTCAGTTTTCCGACAAGTATATTTAACCATATTTTTTATCAAATGTCAATAGCTTTTGTCACTTTTGGC
>JAXJYT010000049.1:0-1116 GCA_036306845.1 Acutalibacteraceae bacterium
ATATCATTTTCATCAAAGCGTTCAAAGTCATATACGAAAACTGCGCCTTCACACAGCCACTGGCCGTAAAGCTTGCCCCAAAGTGATTTACCCCAACCTGTATCGGAAATCGTAAGGTGCAAACCGTCACGTTCACAGCAGTGCCAATATTTAGCAGTAACGAAATGTCCTAAAGCATAGGTGTGCTTATGCGCCGCCATCTTGGGATTGCCAGTTGTACCCGACGTAAAGAACATCAGGGCAATATCATTACCTGCAGAAGCATTTTCGGGGCGGTCATACTTACCTGTATACAGCTTATATTCGTTATCAAAATCGTGCCAACCGTCACGTTTGCCGCCAACCATTATAAGATTTTCAACCTGCGGACATTTCTTCGCGGCGCGCTCTGCAATTTCGGCAGTGTCACCGTCGGCGGTACAAACAAGCGCCTTTACGCCTGCCGCATTGAAACGATATTCAAAATCATGGTCTTTAAGTTGATTTGTTGCGGGAATTGCCACCGCACCGATTTTATGAAGTGCAATCATACAGAACCAGAACTGATAATGGCGTTTTAATACTAACATCACCTTATCGCCACGTTTGATTCCAAGCGAAGTAAAATAGTTTGCAACCTGATTGGAAGCACGCTTTATATCCTTAAATGTAAAACGGCGTTCATTCTTATTAATGTCAAGATGAAGCATAGCAAGCTTATCGGGATATTTATCGGCTATTCCATCAACGATGTCAAAACCAAAATTAAAGGTTTCGGTATTCTTAAAATCTATCTTTTTAAGACATCCGTTTTCATCCTCTTCCACGTCAACGAATTTTTCGCAAACGAGTGATTCCGATGCCTTTGCCGAAGCAATGCTTTTGGTAACGGTTGTCTCTGCGGTGTTTTCACCCGGTAATACTACCGCGCAGAACACACAGTCCTTACCGTCAACTGCAATCATACCGTGCGGTGTTGATGAATTATAGTAAATACTGTCGCCCTCGTGAAGAACTTCGGTATGTTCACCGATTTGCACCTTTAACGAACCGCTGAGAACCAAGTCAAACTCTTGACCCGAATGCTTTGTAAGGTGAATAGGCTTATTTTGTTGGGCGGCATTATATTCATAGCGA
>JAXJYT010000050.1:0-7340 GCA_036306845.1 Acutalibacteraceae bacterium
ATTTATATTCGCGCCAACGGCGCACCTTAACTTAACACTTAACACTTAACATTTAACACTTTGCACTCTAAAATTTAAACACTTATAATCGCTAATTGCTATTTGGACATTGCAATTTGTTATTAAGTGGAAAGTTGAAAGTGGAAAGTGAAAAGTTTCGGTGTGCGCAAAGCGCACGATTTATATTCGCGCCAACGGCGCACCTTAACTTAACACTTTGCACTTAACACTTAACACTCTACAGTTTAATCACATATTATTGATATTTGGACATTGCAATTTGTTATTAATATCCTAAATCTTGGTTTACATAAATCAACGTTACTCTTTCGGGGTCCTGTTGTGGCGCGCCGATTAAATAATTGCGGCAAATACGGCTTTTACTATCGCAACCGTCGGTGATTTGCGGAGTATCGGTCTTTAAAAGCGATACACAGTGTCCTAATTTCACGCAGGGATTATTAAGTCCTAATCTCACGCAGTTTTTGGGCGCCGCAATTTTCTTTACGCGGATAAACGCTTCCTCTAAATTGCTGACCAACTTGTTTTTACCCACAACAAGAACTACCTTTTTGGGTCCAAATGCCAAAGCGCTTATACGGTTGCAGTTGCCGTCCACGTTTACTATCTCGCCGTTTTCGGTAAGCGCATTTACCGAACAAAAATAGTAATCGCATCCAACGGTAGTCTGATAAACCGCCTCGCGCTCTTGCGGGGTGATGCCCTGTCGGTTGCGGTCAACAAAATTATATTTAGGGTTATTTATAAGCTCCCAGATACCGCTTTCAACAAGCGTTACCGAGCCGCCCGTGCGGATAGCCGCGCCCGCGGGCAGCATATCTTCAACGATTTTCACCGCATCCGCCGCCGTTTCGGCATATATAGGGGTTATATTATTGCGCTCAAGCGCCGCAAAAATCTTTTCTGTTTTTTCGCACATATCATTTAACTCCTCTATCTATAATACCGCCGCCAAGCACGTACTCGCCGTCATAGAAAACTGCCGACTGACCGGGAGCCGGCGCGCGTTGTGGCGCATCAAACTCAAGCAGTACCTCCGTTTCACCCGTACGGTGAATAACACAGGGTTGTTCACTGTGGCGGTAGCGTAGCTTTGCCGCCGCGCGCGTAGTATCTTCCAAATCGGTTATAAAGCTCGCGTCGCGCACCTTTACGCGTGTGTAGAAAAGCTCCTCTTCCTCACCTATCGTAACGGTGTTTGCCGCCGCATCCTTATCAATTACAAAAACGGGGTGCCCCATCGCGATGCCAAGCCCCTTGCGTTGACCTATCGTGTAGCCTATTACACCCTTATGAGTGCCGATTTTATCGCCGTTTTGGTTTACATAATCCCCTTGCGGAAAATCGAGTCCCGTACCTTTTTTTATATACTCGGCATAGTCGCCGTCCGGAACGAAGCATATATCCTGACTGTCCGACTTGTGCGCGGTAATAAGTCCCTTTTGCTCGGCAAGCTCACGGATTTGCGACTTGGTAAGCGCGCCCAAGGGCAACAGTATTCGGGATAACTGCTCCTGCCCTAACATATAAAGCACGTAAGATTGGTCTTTTTTTACATCCGCCGCCTTCTTTAGCCAATAGCGACCGCCCGAATACTCAATCTGCGCGTAATGTCCCGTTGCAATTTTTTGAATGCCGTTGTTTTGCGCCCAATCAAGCATCGCACCGAACTTTATGTGCTTGTTACACTGAATACACGGATTAGGGGTGCGCCCCTTTATATATTCATCTATGAAATTGTCTATTACCCTTTGCTTGAATTCCTGCCGCAAATCGAGTACGTTATGGGCAATTCCCAATTTTTCGCACACCGTTTTCGCATCGCGTGCATCGGCAAGATTTTCACCGCAAAGCGAGAGCGTTATACCCTCGACACTATTATTTTCGCACAAAATAGCCGCCGCGGCCGAGGAATCAACACCGCCGCTCATACCAACGGCAACACGCATTTTATCACCTCTTTTAGATTAGCGATAGCATTTAAACCCAAAACAGTCGCTCTACCTTTTAGGTTTATGAACGTTTCTTATAGTTTTCTTCTTTTTTTGCTTAAGTATCGGTTTTGCCGATGCTTTGTTTTTTGAATCGGGCGCCACAAGACAATTTTTGCCCGTGCCTATAAGGTCGCTTCTGCCCGCCGCGCGTAATGCCGATAGCACAAGTCGGCGGTTTTCGGGCTTAAAGTACTGTAGCATGGCGCGTTGCTGCGCCTTTTCCTCACTCGTTCGCGGTACGTAGACCTTTTCCATCGTGTACGGGTCAAGCGAAGTATAGAACATACAGGTTGAAACCGTACCGGGTGTGGGATAGAAATCCTGCACCTGTTCGGGATGCAGTCCTTCTTTTTTAAGGAATAGCGCCAATTCTATCGCATCACGCATCGTACTGCCCGGGTGACTTGACATAAGATACGGCACCAAATACTGCTTTTTACCAATGCTTTCGGTAATTTCATAAAAGCGCTTTTTAAAGCGTTCGTAAACGCTTATATCGGGCTTGCCCATTCTTTTAAGCACCGCGTTCGAGCAATGCTCGGGCGCAACCTTAAGCTGACCGCTTGTGTGGTGGGTAACCAATTCCTTGAAAAAGGCTTGGTCGCTATCGTAGATAAGGTAATCAAAGCGGATACCCGAACGGATAAATATCTTCTTTACGCCCTTTATTTGCCGCAGTTTACGGAGAAGCGACAGATAGTCGCTATGGTCAACTTCTAATGCGGGGCATTTTTCGGGCGCCAAGCATTTTTTGTCGGCGCAAAGACCGCATTTTTCCTGTTTTTTGCAAGAGGGCGCCCTGAAATTTGCTGTGGGACCGCCGATATCGTGAATATAGCCCTTGAAATCGGGCATTTTTGTAATTTTTTCTACCTCGGCAATAACCGATTCGTGACTTCTAACGCTTATATACCGACCCTGGTGGTAGGCAAGCGAACAGAAATTACACGCGCCGTAGCAACCGCGGTTGTGGATTACCGAAAACTTAACCTCGGCAATACCGGGAACACCGCCCGCCGCCTCGTATGACGGGTGATAGTCGCGCATAAAGGGTAGCGCGTATACGGCATCCATTTCGGCGGTGTCAAGCGGCTTCGAGGGTGGATTCTGCACCACGATTTTATTGCCGTGGCGTTGGATAAGCCGTCTGCCGCGAACATGATCGTGCTCACTTTGTTGAAGTCGGGTAGCAATCGCGTACTGCTTTTTTCCCTGCTCACTGTCGGCGCTTACCGCCTCGAACGAGGGACACTCTTTAGCGCCCGAGCCCACGTCATAAGCGTGGGTATCCACCGCATAGCAGGTACCGTCCACATCGTGAATTTCGCCAATCGGCACACCGCCCGCGAGCAGTGATGCGATTTCTACGATATGCCGCTCACCCATTCCGTACATCAGCAGGTCGGCGGTAGAGTCGATAAGTATAGACGGGCGCACCGCATCATCCCAATAATCGTAGTGGGCAAATCGGCGAAGCGATGCTTCAATGCCGCCTATAGCAATGGGTGTTGCCCCGAACAGTCGCCTTATCGCCTTGCAGTAGGTTATAACCGCTCTATCGGGCCGCGCCCCTGCCCTGCCGCCTGCGGTATAGGCGTCATCACTTCTCTTTTTCTTGGCGGCGGTATAGTGCGCCACCATAGAATCTATATTACCGCCGTTTACAAGAAAAGCAAGTCGCGGCGCGCCGAAACGCATATAATCGGCATCACTTTTTGGTTGAGGTATTATACAAACACGGTAACCGTTTGCCTCTAACACGCGGGAGATTATTGCGGTACCAAAGCTTGGGTGGTCAACGTAGGCATCGCCCGTAACGATTATAAAATCGGCACAGTCCCATCCGCGTTCGGTCATTTCTTTTTTTGTAATGGGTAAAAACGGCATACTTGCCACCCCCTTTTAATAAAATTTAATAGTACAGTTTATTGTATCACATTTTTTTACTATATACAAGGGGGACTGCTGCTTGGAGGAAATGGAAAAATATACTCTTGGCGAATACCGTTCGCAGATGGCACAAATAAATATTACGGCGCTTATATGTATGGCGGTGCTGATTATAGGAGTTTTAGCGGTTAAATACATATCACCCACTACGTACAGCAAGGTGAAAGAGTGGTACTCTACCTACATTTCAGATGAAACCGTACCGCTTGACAGTGACCTTTCGTTATGAGATTAAAGCTTTTCGGCACCGAAATTTACGTGTCCTTTCTTTTTACCGCCATAATCGCCTTTTTGCTTGCCACCGACAAAACGGGACTCTTTTTGCCCACCCTTTTTGCCGCAATAATACACGAGGTGGGTCATCTTCTCTGCCTTTGGGCGTGTGACTGCCAACCGAAAGCCGTCCGTCTTTTACCTACCGCGGTGCAGATAGTAAACGGCTTCACGAAAGGCATCCGGCACGAAGCGGCTATATCCCTTTGCGGACCTGCGGCTAATATAGTGGCATTTTTTGCGCTTTATGTAAACTACAACATTACGGAAAATTTATGGATTCTCAATTTTTCCCTGCTCAATCTGATTTTAGCCCTTTTTAATTTGCTTCCCGTATGGGGACTTGACGGCGGCACCCTATTATCCCTTGCCCTTGCCCGTTTCTTCGACATCGACCGCGCCGAGCGCATTGTGCGTATTGTAACGGCGCTCTTTTCGGCGGCATCTTTTATTGCAGGCGTATATCTTTGGGTTAGCGGCAGACTTAATATTTCGGCTTTTATTGTTGCTATTTATCTGATGCTCGGCGCACTTATAAAAAGGTAGCTATATATAATATATATAATTTTTATAAATATTTATATATATACTTGATTTGTTGCGCAAAATAATGTAAAATAAATAAAAAGAAACAAAATGGTTCTTACCATTTTTTTGGGGGATATACGATCAAAATGGGTTTAAGGTTAAACAGCAATTACGCAAATGAATTTTTAAGGGAAAACGACCTTGAGGGTCTTAAGTGTCAGGTATCCGCTGCACATAAGGCACTTGCCGAAAAAAGCGGTCTTGGTAATGACTTTTTGGGTTGGATAAGCCTTCCCTTCGATTATGACAAGGATGAATTCGCGCGCATTAAGGCGGCGGCTAAAAAGATACAGTCGGATACCGATGTTTTAATCGTTATCGGTATCGGCGGCTCTTATCTGGGCGCCCGCGCCGCTATTGAATTTTTAAATGGTCAGTACTTTAACACACTTCGCGGCAACGCGCCCGAAATCTATTTTTCGGGTAACAGTATAAGCGGCTCTGACCTTTCTGATTTACTCAAAATTTGTGAGGGTAAGCGCGTATCGGTTAATATAATTTCAAAATCAGGCACCACTACCGAGCCGGCGGTGGCTTTCCGCGTATTCCGTAAGCTTCTTGAGGAGCGTTACGGTGAAAAAGAGGCGGCAGGTCGCATCTACTGCACCACCGATAAGGCGCGCGGTACTCTTAAGGCGCTTGCCGACCAAAAGGGTTATGAGTGCTTTGTTGTTCCCGATGATGTTGGCGGCAGATTTTCGGTTCTCACCGCGGTTGGTCTTTTGCCGATTGCGGCGGCAGGCTGTGATATTGATGCGCTTATGAAGGGCGCGCAGTTGGCAGCACGCGACTATGATATTGATGATATCGAGCAGAATGATTGCTATAAATACGCCGCTCTCCGCAACGCCTTCTACCGCAAGGGCAAGGCGATTGAGATGCTTGTATCATACGAGCCACGCTTTACAATGATGGCGGAATGGTTCAAGCAGCTTTACGGTGAGAGTGAGGGTAAGGACAACAAGGGTCTGTTCCCCGCTTCCGTTACCTTCTCTACCGACCTGCACTCAATGGGTCAGTATATTCAGGACGGCGCGCGTATTTTATTTGAAACTGTTGTTACCATTGCCGATACCGGCAGTGATATTACTATTGAGGAAGAAGAAACCAATGGTGACGGTCTTAACTTCCTTGCAGGCAAGCCGATGTCCTTCGTAAATCAGAAGGCGTTTGAGGGTACGGTGCTTGCCCATACCGACGGCGGTGTGCCTAATCTTGTAATCAGTCTTGACAAGGCAGATGAAGAAAATCTTGGCAGACTTATATACTTCTTTGAAAAGGCTTGCGCTATATCGGGTTATATGCTTGGTGTAAATCCGTTTGACCAACCCGGTGTTGAAAGCTATAAGAAGAATATGTTCGCGCTTCTCGGTAAGCCCGGATATGAGGATTTACAGGCCGCGCTTTTAGAGCGACTCGGTTAAAAGGTTAAAAAGCCACTTGTGGCATAAATATAAAGGAGCTGATTTTATGATTAAACTTATTATCGGAAAAAAAGGTTCAGGTAAAACTAAAAAATTGGTAGAGATGGTTAATGCCGCTGCCGAAACCAGTCTTGGCAACGTTGTTTGTGTTGAAAAGAGTTCTACCCTTACCTTCTCCGTTAATTATAAGGCTCGCCTTATTGATTCTGATAGCTTCGGTATCAATGGCTATGGCGAATACTACGGTATGCTCGCAGGTATCAAGTCGGGCAACCACGACGTAACACACATTTTCGGTGACGCTACACTCCGTATTGGTACCCGCAATTATGATGAGCTTTATGATTTCCTTGCTCGCATCGCTAAGATTGAGGACGTTGAGTTTATATTCACCGTTTCCTGCGACGAAGCAGAGCTTCCCGCAAAGATTTTCGAAATCGCAGAAAAAGCTTAAAATAAAAAAAGAAGGTAGGGTTAGGGGTGTACTCTAAAGGACAGTTTTTTCGCAGGATATGGCATAGCCCGTTTGGGCTATGCCTTTTTCCTTTATTCAAGCGGATTTCAGCGGCTTTTCTCGCATTTCTTCCATTGCAGCAATCAGTTCTTCTTCGGTAGGAATATTGATAATTCCAACCGCAGTAAAGTAAATATCTATGGGAACGTGCTTGTGACCGTGTTCATCTTTCGTACTGTTATGAACTTCTATCCGCTTAATCAATGTGTTTACAAGAGTGGGTGTTAATTCTTTTAAGTCAGTACACTCACGAATAGCTTCAAGGAAAATGTTAAGATTTATTTTCTCTTGCTCTGCATCTCTGACTTTCTGCTCGTCGTGTTCAACTACGGCGAGCAATTCTTTTTGCTCTTTTTCAAAGTTAGCAGACATACGATAAAAACGATCATCCGAAATCTTACCGAGCACATTATCCTCATATATACGCTCAATCAACTTATCGAGTTCCTTAATGCGCTGTTTGGATTTTTCAATTTTGGATTTCATATTTCTTATAGTCGTTGCTCTGCCAATTGTATTTTTCTTTGCAAAAAGATAAAGGAATACCGGCTCATATTCTGTGACGTATTTTGCAAC
>JAXJYT010000051.1:0-7903 GCA_036306845.1 Acutalibacteraceae bacterium
CAACCCGATACAAGACCGAATGCCATCGGAATTGCGAATGAACGCAGCGATGTAAGACCGCAGATTTCGGATACAACAACGATTGTAAGTACCGCGCAAACGGTGGTGGTTGTTGTAACAATGTTACGTGTAAGAACGCCCGTAACGCTGGAATCCATATTTTCGGCAATAGTCATACTGGGGAAAAGCTTGCTGTTTTCACGAACGCGGTCATATATAACGATGGTATCGTTAAGCGAGTAACCAAGTATTGTAAGCACAACCGCCATAAAGTTTGAATCGATAGGCAAGCGGAATATTACGCAGGTGAAGAAGGCAACCAAAAGGTCGAGCACCAACGCGCAAAGCGCGGTAAGCGCCGCCGAAACGCCGCCGATTTTACTAAAGCGGATACCAACGTATACAACCACAAGTGCGGCGGTGATAAGAACCGCAACAAGACTTTTAACAAAGAACGAACCTGCAACCGACGGGCTTACCGATGTGGAATCGTAAAGCGCGATTTCATTGTCCTTGAACTTTTCGGTCAGGGCGGTTGTAATGTTTTCCTGTGTTTCGGCATCAAGCGCGTCTTTACCCGCAAGGGTAATAACATAGGTGTTAACGTCACCTGCAAGCGCAGTGTTTTGGCTTACGGTAAAGTCCTTATCAAGTTTAGTAGCAACGGTATCCTTAAAGTCCTTTTCGGCAAGATCGCCCGAATAAGAATAAGAAATCTTAGTACCGCCCGAGAAGTTAATATCAAGCTTGGGACCAAGTACTACGGTAAGAACAAGACCTATTAAAAATAGTGCGGCATAGATTATAGTGCAAATCTTAAGTGCCTTTTTGGTGTTTATAATTTTAGTCATTTTTCTTACCTCCGTAAAAAGCAGGATTACGCATAAACTTTAAGCGAGAAACGCTCTTAAGCATAAGCTTGGAGGCAACAACGCCCATTATAAGGTTGAAGATAACGCCAACGAGAAGTGTATAACCGAAGGAGTAAATCGAACCTGTAATTGATGAACCGAAGAGTGACATAATGGGTGAGAAAAGCTTAGCAAGTAAGCTATCGGGTGAACCGAACGCGCCCATAAGAACGATGGATACGATTACGATGGTAACGTTACCATCAATAATAGCGCTTAAGCTGTTCTTAAAGCCCGAATCAATAGCACCGTCAATGGTCTTGCCCTTCTTGAATTCATCGCGGATACGCTCAGCAGCGATAACGTTACAGTCAACACCGACACCGATTGAAAGGATGATACCTGCAATACCGGGAACGGTAAGCGTGAAGCTTGGAGCTGACGGGAAAAAGCCCGAAATACAAGCTATAGAGCCTGCGAGCTGACCCAGTAATGCGAAAGCCGCAACGACACCGTTTACTCTGTAACGCGCTATCATTAAAAGACATACGATACCGAAAGCGATTGAGCCCGCGATAAGCATAACCTCAAGAGCATCAGAGCCCAAAGAGGGGGAGATAATCTGCAACTTGCTTTCATCAACGGTAAGAGCAAAGGGAAGTGAACCCGCGTTAATCTTGTTTGCAAGGTCGGTTGCTTCCTCTGCACCGCCGATACCCGAAATCATCGCGATACCGTTTGTGATAGCATCGTTAACGGTAGGCGCCGAAATCATTGTATCGTCCATCCAGATAGAAATGGTCTGGTTCTTAAGACGTGCAGTAGCCTCTGCAAACTTTGAAGTACCTGAAGATGTAAGCTCAAGCTGTACTATGTATTGATTGTTTTCATCAAGACCTGCCTGCGCCTGCTTAACGTCCTCAGAGCCCTTAAGGATTACAGTCTGGTTGTTCTCGCTACCCTCGCAGAAGGTAAGCATTGCGGTTTCACCAAGCTCCTGAACGGCTGCCTGCGCATCAAAGTCGCTTTCATCCGCAGCCCAAGGGAAGCGAACGATTATCTGATGGTTAAAATTATCTGCAAAAACCTCATAATCGGTGATGTTGTTGTTTACAAGACGGGTTTCGATGATCGACTTAGCGGCATCCATATCCTCGCTCGTGATTTCAACATCTGCCTTGTCGGGTGAGAAAACGGCTTCAACACCGCCCGAGATATCGATACCCCAACGGATATCGCTTGCACCCTTTACATAAACGTTTCGTGTGTCACCGTAGTAATTCTCAATACCGAAAAACGCGCAGTAGGTAAGCGCCAGAATCAGTGCAAGAACTACAAAAAAGGTGAACTTCTTTGTTGTTTTGGACTTCATTTAAAATCCTCCATTACTTCCAATAATATAATATTATACTAAAAATATCTTATAAAGTCAAATTATATTTAAGACTCTAAAAGCTTTTCAAGCGCCGCATATTTAATGGCGGTGCAAAGCACCACGGCGGCGGTTTTCATATCCTCTGCACTGGGATATGTGGGGGCTATGCGAAGGTTTGAATCCTTGGGGTCAAGACCGTAAGGATAAGCCGCACCCGCAGGGGTAAGAATAAGACCCGCATTAGCGCAAAGCTGCTCGGTGCGCTTAGCGCAGCCATCTAAAACGTAAAGGCTTATAAAGTAACCGCCCTTTGGATTGGTCCAACGCGCAATATCGGTGCCCGCTATACGATTTTCAAGCTCGGAAAGTACGTTCTGGAACTTAGGTCGCAGTAACGCTGCGTGACCCTTCATATGCTTGTAGAGGTCATCAGAATTTTTAAAAACGCGCGCGTGGCGCAACTGATTTAGCTTATCGGGACCAATGGTCTGGAACTTCATTCTGCCCTTAAGGATAGCAACGTTGTTGGGCGAGCCCGCCTCAATCGCGACACCTGCGCCGGGGAAGGTAATCTTTGAGGTCGAAGCGAATATAATAGGTAGGTCGGGGTTGCCTGCCTTTACACATTCATCATAGATGTTAAGAAGCTCGTCGCCTTCATCATAAAGGTCGTGAATTGCATATGCGTTATCCCAGAAGATTTTAAAGTCACGTGCCGCGGGCTTCAGACGCGCAAAGCGGCGCACAACCTCATCACTGTAGGTGACACCTTGGGGATTGGAGTATTTTGGAACGCACCAGATACCCTTTACGGTAGGGTCTTTTACAAGCTCTTCAACCTTATCCATATCGGGACCGTTTTCATCCATTTCAATGGGTATCATTTTGATACCGAAATAATCGGTTATCATAAAGTGACGGTCATAACCGGGTACTGGACAAAGGAACTTAAGGTCACTTTGCTTGCACCAGGGCTCACCGCCCAAGCCGTGTGTCATAGCCTGAGCTATGGTATCGTACATCATATTAAGCGATGAATTACCGCCAACGATAATCTGGTCGGGTTCAAGACCTAAAATTTCGGCAAAAAGCACCTTAAGCTCGCGAAGACCGTCAAGTCCGCCGTAGTTACGGCAGTCAATACCGTCAATGTTCTTAAAGCCGGTATCGTTGCCAACCATATCAAACATTTTTTCGCTTAAATCCATATTGTCAAAGCCGGGCTTACCGCGTGACATATCAAGCGATAGATGAAGTGCACGCAGGCGCTCGTATTCATCCTTGACGGTGGCAAATTCGCGCTCTAACTCCTCGCGACTCATCTTTAAATAACTTGCCATAAAATAACCTCCTAAGGTTAATGAATAAAGAATATAATATAACTTATATAATATAATATATTTTGAGCAAAAAAGCAAGTGAAAAAGAGTACTTTTAAAAAACTCTTGACTTTTACGCGCTAAAGTGATAACATATCAGTAAATTAAGTAAACCGATGAACAAGGATAGTAACCCTAAAGAGAAGCATAAAGAGAGCGGTCGGCGGTGGGAAGACTGCGGTGGATTTTAGGGCGAATGGGCTTGTGAGGGCAACCGAAAGGGCGTAAGCCTTAGTAGCAGTTGACGGGCGCACCCGTTACAGTGTGGCTTATATGTTTGTATAAGTGTAAGGCGGATGAATTTTTCATCAAAAAGGGTGGCACCGCAGGAATTGTTTTTACAGTCTTGTCCCTGTTTTTTCAGGGATAGGATTTTTTTATTTGTTGGGTGATAATATGAAGCTGTTAACTAAACGATGGCGTAGCTGTGTTTAAACTAAACCAAAAATTTTTAAGGAGAAACAGTTATGAAGCTAAACAACGTAGATTTTGATACCTATTTTAACAATTATCCCGATAAGGACGGCTATTTTGGCAAGTACGGCGGCGTGTTTGTCGACGATAAGCTTAAGGCGGCTATGGCGGAGATTACCGAGGCGTATTATTCTATATGCCAGTCGCGTAAGTTTATTGCCGAGCTTCGCCGTATCCGTAAGGAATTTCAGGGCAGACCGACACCCGTAAGTCACCTTGAAAGGCTTTCGGATGCATTGGGCGGCAAGGTGCAGCTTTACGCTAAGCGTGAGGATTTAAACCATTCGGGCGCACATAAGCTGAATCACTGCATGGGTGAGGCATTACTTGCAAAGTATATGGGCAAGAAAAAGGTTATCGCCGAAACGGGCGCAGGTCAGCACGGCGTGGCGCTTGCTACTGCGGCGGCATATTTCGGTTTGCAGTGCGATATCTATATGGGCTCGGTTGATATTAAGAAGCAGGCTCCAAACGTTGCAAGAATGAAGATTTTAGGCGCCAACGTTATCGAGGTAACACACGGTCTACAAACACTTAAAGAGGCGGTTGACGCCGCATTTGATGCCTACAGTAAGGAATATAATGATGCTATATACTGCATCGGCTCGGTTTTGGGTCCGCATCCGTTTCCGATGATGGTACGCGATTTTCAGAGCGTTGTGGGTATTGAGGCGCGTGAGCAGTTTATTGATATGACAGGTCATTTGCCAAGCGCTATCGTAGCGTGTGTTGGCGGCGGCTCCAACGCGGCAGGTCTTTTTTCGGGCTTCCTCAATGACCCCGTTGATATCTACGGTATAGAGCCTTTGGGTCGCGGCGAAAAGCTTGGTGACCACGCGGCAAGTCTTAAGTACGGTACAGAGGGCATTATGCACGGCTTTAACAGTATAATGCTTAAGGATGAAAACGGTGAGCCTGCACCCGTATACTCGGTAGCAAGCGGTCTTGATTATCCGTCTTCAGGTCCTGAACACGCATTTTTACAGGAAATCGGTAGGGTTAAGTACGACGTTATCAATGATGATGAAACCATTGATGCATTTTATAAGCTTGCTCGACTTGAAGGTATAATTCCCGCCATTGAAAGCTCCCACGCGGTAGCCTTCGGTATGAAGCTTGCAAAAACGATGGAGCATGGCTCTATCCTTATCAATTTGTCGGGTCGCGGCGATAAGGATATGGACTTTGTTTTGGAAAATTATGGTATAAGGTGAATAGATTGCGCGCAAGTGGAATTTTAATGCCGCTCTTTTCATT
The DNA here is from genome assembly GCA_036306845.1 of Acutalibacteraceae bacterium. GTDB lineage: Bacteria > Bacillota > Clostridia > Oscillospirales > Acutalibacteraceae > UBA737. The sequence goes on from JAXJYT010000051.1 coordinate 5,337, forward strand.
GCCCTCAAAATACGGCATAGGTACGCTGGGTTCGGCTGCCTATGCCTTTGTGGATTTTTTGAAGAGTGCAGGGCAAAGCTATTGGCAGTTATTGCCGCTTGTTCCCACAAATTATGGGGATTCTCCGTATCAGTCGTTTTGCTCTTATGCGGGAAATCCGTATTTTATAGACCTTGACTTACTGTCTGAAAAAGGTCTCTTGCGGGAAAGTGACTATATAAACGTCGACTTTGGCAGTGATGCTACAAGGGTTGATTACGAAAAGCTTTATAATAACCGTTACGGCGTGTTACGAATTGCGTTTTCACATTTTAGCGGCGGTTTGGAATACGAGCGCTTTTGTGCGGAAAACGCACATTGGCTTGATGATTATGCGCTTTTTATGGCGCTAAAGGATGAAAATGGCGGCAAAAGCTGGCGCGAATGGGATACGCCCCTTAAAATTCGGGAAGCTAAGGCAATAGAAGGCGCTAAAGAGCGTCTTTCACGTGATATAACTTTTTATAAGTTTTTACAGTTTGAATTTTTTGAGCAATGGAAAAGCTTAAAGAAATATGCCAACAAAAACGGCATAAAAATAATCGGTGATATACCGATTTACGTTGCCGATGACAGTGTCGAGGTATGGAGTGACCCCCGTCAGTTCGACCTTTTATCTGACCTTACACCGCGCGCGGTAGCGGGATGTCCGCCTGATGCCTTTTCGGAGGACGGTCAGTTGTGGGGTAGTCCCCTTTATAATTGGGAATATATGAAGAATGAGGATAAGCCTTATTCGTGGTGGATACGCCGTATGGCGCATATGTTCGAGGTTTATGACATAGTTCGTATCGACCATTTCCGCGCCTTTGAAGCATATTACTGTATACCCTACGGTGACGAAAACGCCAAGCGCGGTAAGTGGGAAAAGGGTCCCAATATGGCGCTTTTCGATGCATTTAAGCGTGAATTCGGTGAAACGCTACCCATTATTGCCGAAGATTTAGGTCTTCTCACGCCCGAGGTATATGAGCTTTTGGAAAACAGCGGCTTTCCGGGTATGCGGGTATTGCAATTTGCCTTTGACGGCAGAATGGAAAACGAATATCTGCCGCACAATCATATAAAAAACTGTGTAGCCTATATTGGTACCCACGATAACGATACTATTATGGGTTGGACGCAAACCGCGTCTGAGAAAAGTGTGAAGCAAGCCGAAAAATATCTTAACTGCAAGGCGGGTGAGGGCTTTAACTGGGCGGCAATCCGCGCTATGATGATGTCGGTGGCGGATACTGCAATATTTATGATGTCCGATTTTATGGGGCTTCCAAGTGATGCCCGTATAAATGAGCCATCAACCACGGGTAAAAACTGGCAATGGCGAATGCTTGAGGGCTGTACTAATGACTGGCTTGCGGGCATTATAAAGGATATAACAAAAACATACGGAAGATAACAAAAACCAACCTCGTGTTGAGGTTGGTTTTGATTTTCCGGTATTGGTTTAATGTTATCGCATCGGGCGATTTATGCATTGCGCATTATGAATTGTGCATTGAAAATATAATGTTACCCGTATCGGTGGTGATTTGGCATTTACCGCCGCTTGTAGTTTGCGGAACTCTGATTCTACCCGTATTGGAGCTTGTTATATAAATCTTTTCGCCGAGCAGGCTTCCCGAAACATCACCCGTATCGGTAACAACAGTAATTTCGGCGGCATCGCAAGTCTCAAGACCCACATCGCCTGTGGTGCGGGTTATATTAAAGCTACCTTGTGCGATAACATTTTCAAGCTCAATATCACCCGTGTCTCCGATTGAATACAGATTGCTACAGGTAATATTTGAAAGCTCAGCTTCGCCTGTGGTTACAGCGATTTTAATATCACCGGTGCAGGTAATGTTTTCTATTTCCATATCACCCGTTGTGGTGGTGAGCTCAAGCGCGCCCGCGGCGGTATCGGTCATTTCTATATCACCTGTGCTTGCGGTTATTTTAATAAGTCCTGTTGATGTAGAAAAACACTCAATATCTCCCGTAGAGTTTTTGATTTCTATACTGTTAAAGGTAAAGTCTTTGGGTAAAAAAATGTCAGAAGTATCACTATTTATTGATAATGCATTATATGAATTGTTTGGCAAGTAAAGAGTAATGGTTGGACCCTTGGTAGAAAAAATACCTATTTTTTCATACCATTCGCGTGTGTCATCGGCCGAAATGCTTAGCGTTCCGTCTATGACCGTCGCAGAATGCCTTTGCTTTTCATCTTCTTCAAAAACGGCGGTCGCAGTATTATCTGTTGAGGGGAGAATACGGATATCCTCTATATCCGCTACGATGGAAATGCTACCGAAATCCTCGGCTATTTCGTGGCGGTTTGTTTGCATATCAGCGGTTCCGAGCTTACTAAAATCCCAATCGATAACCGATAACGTAGCCGCACCCAAAGCGGTACCCGAAATTATAAGTAACGTAGCGACAATAAGCCATATAACAGTTCTTGTTTTCATTTTACGCACCTCTTTTTATAATGATTGTAGTTAGTCGAAACGCTCAAAAGCGTTCCGACAAGCCACTTTAGA
>JAXJYT010000052.1:0-2270 GCA_036306845.1 Acutalibacteraceae bacterium
AATAAGGACTCTATCAAGATTATCGGTGACCATACCGACAAGTATGTTCAGGCATACTTCCAGTATGACTCCAAGAAGACCGGCGGTATTACGATTTCCCACCTCCGCTTTGGTGATAAGCCGATTAAGAGCCCCTACTATATAAATAAGGCTGACTTCGTTGCTTGTCACAACCCCTCTTACGTAATAAAGGGTTACAAGATGGTTAACGACGTTAAGCCCGGCGGTGTATATCTTATCAACTGCCAGTGGACTGCTGAAGAGCTTAACGAGCATATGCCCGCAGAAGCTAAGCGCTACATTGCTAATAACAACATTCAGCTTTACACAGTAAACGCTATTGATTTAGCTGCACAAATCGGTCTTGGTAAGCGTACCAATACTGTATTGCAGTCTGCATTCTTCTCACTTTCTAAGGTTCTTCCTGCTGAAGAGGCTATCGGCTACATGAAGGAAAAGGCTCAGAAGTTCATGAAGAAGGGTAAAGAAATCGTTGAGATGAACGAGAAGGCTATCGATGCAGGTGCTACCGCATACGTTAAGATTGACGTTCCTGCTGACTGGGCAAACGCTACCGATGATGTAGCCGCTGTTAAGTCTGAGGGTGCGGACAAGCTCGTTAAGATGGTAGACGGCATTATGAAGCCGGTTGGTCTTATGAACGGCGATTCACTTCCCGTATCTGCTTTCGTTGACCACGCTGACGGTACCTTTGAGCAGGGTGCTTCCGCTTATGAGAAGCGCGGCGTTGCCGTTATGGTTCCCGAGTGGAATAACGAAACCTGTATCGGTTGTAACAAGTGCGCATTCGTTTGCCCGCATGCTACTATCCGTCCTTATGCTCTTGATGATGCCGAAAAGGCAGCTGCTCCCGCTAACACAAGATACGCTGTTAAGGAAAAGCTTGCTACCAACAAGGGCTTTGGCTATACTCTTACCGTTTCTCCGCTTGATTGTATGGGTTGCGGCGTTTGCGTTGGCGAATGTCCCACAAGCTCACTCAAGATGGTATCGCAGGAATCACAGCTTGCTGAGCAGGATGTATTTGATTACTGCGTAGCTAACGTTACCGAAAAAGCAGGTCTTGCAGGCGATGCTAACGTTATCGCTTCTCAGTACAAGAAGCCCTTGCTCGAGTTCTCAGGTTCTTGCGCAGGTTGTGCTGAAACCGCTTACGCTCGTCTTGTTACCCAGCTCTTTGGTGACAGAATGTACATCTCGAACGCTACCGGTTGTTCTTCAATCTGGGGCGGTCCTGCTGCTACATCACCTTACACTGTAAATAACGAAGGCCACGGTCCTGCTTGGGCAAACTCTCTCTTCGAGGATAACGCAGAGCACGGCTTTGGTATGTATTTAGGTCAAAAGGCTATCCGTGACCGTCTTATCGCTGATGTTCAGGCTATCGTTGATGGCTGCAAGGCACCTGAAAACGTACTTGCTGCTGCAAATGCATATCTTGAAACTGTTAATGACGGCGCAAAGAATACTGCAGCTTCTAAGGCACTCGTTGAAGCACTTAAGGGCTTTGACTGTGACTGTGATGCTAAGAAGGATATTCTTGCTAACAGCGAATACCTCTCCAAGAAGTCTGTTTGGATCTTCGGTGGTGACGGTTGGGCATATGATATCGGCTTCGGCGGTGTTGACCACGTTCTTGCTGCAGGCGAAAACGTAAACATTATGGTATTCGATACCGAGGTTTACTCTAACACCGGTGGTCAGGCATCTAAGGCTTCTAACATTGGTCAGGTTGCACAGTTCGCTGCTGCAGGTAAGGCTATTGCTAAGAAGAGCCTTGCTGAAATCGCAATGTCTTACGGTTACGTATACGTAGCTCAGATTGCTATGGGCGCTGACCAGAATCAGACACTTAAGGCTATCAAGGAAGCAGAAGCTTATGACGGTCCTTCAATCATCATCTGCTACGCTCCTTGCGAAATGCACTCTATTAAGGGTGGTATGGTTAACTGCCAGAAGGAAATGAAGAAGGCAGTTGCTTGCGGTTACTGGGATATGTTCCGCTACAACCCCGCACTTAAGGCAGAGGGCAAGAATCCCTTCTCACTCGATAGCAAGCCCGCTACCGAGGATTACAAGGAATTCATCCTTGGCGAAGCTCGTTACTCTTCACTTACACGCTCATTCCCCGAGCGCGCAGAAGAGCTCTTCGAGCAGGCAGCGCAGTCCGCAAAGGCTCGCCGTGCTCACCTTGAAAAGCTTGTTGAGCTTTACGGCAAGCAGGACTAATTGATATAGTCCCATAAAAG
>JAXJYT010000053.1:0-3060 GCA_036306845.1 Acutalibacteraceae bacterium
GGGTATGCAAGGCCCTCGCGGATAAGCTTTTTAACGTATGTCTGATAGATTTCGGCGCGGTGACTTTGCTGATAAGGACCGTATTCACCCTTTTCCTCGGTGCCGCTTATAAAGCCTTCGTCAATCCTTATACCAAAACGCCAGAGTCCGTCAATAATGTCCTCAATTCCACCCTCAACCTCACGCTTTTTATCGGTATCCTCAATTCGTGTGTAGAAGATACCACCCGTAGAGGTTGCGGTAATTCTGTTTACAAGTGAGGTGAACAACGTGCCAAGGTGCAGATAACCCGTAGGACTGGGCGCGATTCTTGTAACACGCGCACCCTCGGGCAAGCTTCTCTCGGGATAAAGCTCCTCAAAATATTCGGGTGTTTTGTCAATATGTGGCAGCAGTAGCTCTGCTAATTTTTCATAATTATTCATTGGGAAAAAAGCCTTCCTTATCTTTCCAATAATTTGTTAAGCTCGGACATAAACGTGTTTATATCCTTGAACTGACGGTAAACCGAAGCAAAGCGAACGTACGCTACCTCATCAATTTCCTTGAGCTTTTCCATAACAAGCTCACCGATTTTATCACTTTGCACCTCGCGGTCAAGTGAATTCTGGATAACGTTTTCGATATCGGTGATTGCCTTATCAAGTGTTTCAACCGAAACGGGTCGCTTTTCACAAGCGCGGAGCATACCCGTCATCAACTTCTGACGGTCAAATGTTTCGCGTGATTTATCCTTCTTGATAACAACTATCGGTAGGCTTTCAATCATCTCATAGGTTGTGAAGCGCTTTGCACATTTAAGACATTCACGACGGCGTCTGATGCGCTCACCCTCATCGGTAGGGCGTGAGTCGATAACCTTGCTTTCTTCATAACCGCAATATGGACATTTCATACACAATACCACCTATTTTAATATAATTATAAATATTATAACATAATAAATTAATAATTGCAACGGGGAACTTAATGTGATAAAATATAAAAAAATCAGCGTGGAGTGTACTGAATTATGGCTATAATTTTGGCATCAAAATCACCAAGACGGCGTGAGCTTTTAAGTCTTTTGGGTCTGTCCTTTTCGGTTTGTACCGCCGATACGGATGAAACTATAGATGCATCGTTACCGGTAGATACGGAAATCGCACGGTTGAGCCGCCAAAAAGCGCAGGCGGTGTCGGGTATGGTGAACGAAGATGACATTATAATTTCGGCTGATACGGTTGTGGTTCTTGGTGATAAGGTAATGGGTAAGCCAAAGGATAGCGATGAGGCGCGCAAGATGCTCCAAGCACTATCCGATAATACCCACAACGTAATTACGGCGGTTACCGTTATGCAGGGCAGAAAAATGCGTACCGAAACGGTAACTACAAAAATTGTCTTCAGGCGTCTTACCGATTCGGAAATCGATGCATACGTTGCCACAAAATCGCCTTTAGATAAGGCGGGCGCGTACGGTATTCAGGAAAAAGCCGCCGCCTTTGTAAAGGAGATTCACGGCGATTACTTCAGTGTTGTCGGACTTCCCGTTTGTACGCTTGTAGAAATGCTACGCGAATTTAATATAAATATTTGATAAAATACTGTTAAAACGCAAGAATATGTGATATAATATTATATTAAGAATTTTCCATTATTTTGGAGGTATGAAATGTCGGCAAAAATTACTGCACTTTCAAACGGTGCGCAGGGTGTATTTATTAAAAATGAAAGATTTAACACCACGCTTATTTCCTTCAATTTTTATATGCCGCTCGCATCACAAACGGTAGCGGAATATGCATTACTGCCCTTTATACTTACCACCTGCAGTGAAAAATATTCTAATTTTTCTAAACTTAATTATAAGCTCAGTAAGTTGTATGGCGCCAATCTTTCGGCATCAACCGAAAAGGTCGGTGACTTGCAGCTGCTTAAGATTGCGGTATCGGTGATAGAAGACCGCTACACGCTTGATGAAGAATCGCTCTTGCAGTCGGCGGTAGAGCTGCTTACAAGTCTTGTGTTTGAGCCTAAAGCGGAAAACGGCGCCTTTTGTGAAGAGGACGTTGAGCGTGAAAAGCGCAAGGCAATTGAGCATATACGCGGTCAGATTGCCGAAAAGCGCTCGTATGCGCGTCAACGTATGATAGAAGAAATGTATAAGGGAAAGCCTTATGGGGTTTCAAAATGCGGAACTGAAAGTGACGTTGAAAAAATTACGGGTGAAAGCCTTTATAATGCATGGAAGCGTCTTTTGGAAAATGCGTTCATACGTGTAAACGTTGTATCACGTAATATGCCGCAGGGACTTTTCGATGAAATCGGAAACCGACTGTCAGCGATAGAGCGCACGCAGATAACCGATTGCCGTGCTACTGCTCCAACAAGAAAGGCCGCTACCGTTAAAACGGTTGACGAGCGTATGGATATAGCTCAGGGTAAGCTCGTTATGGGCTTTTCCTCACGGCTTCACGGTGAAAAGGATACGGCTTCGCTTACCGTAATGCGCGATATTTTGGGCGGAGGTCCGTACTCAAAGCTATTTACCAACGTAAGAGAAAAATTAAGTCTTTGCTATTATTGCGCTGCAAGTGTCGTAAAAGTGAAGGGCCTGCTTACCGTTGACAGTGGCGTCGAAGCGCAGAATTTTGACCGCGCGCAAAAGGCTATTTTAGAACAGCTCGATGCCCTTAAAAACGGTGAAATTGACGATTTCGAGTTTGAGGCTTCAAAGAAAAGCATAATTGACTCGCTAAAGGGCTATAACGATTCACAGGGTGCTCTTGATTTATGGTATTCATTAAAGATTGAAGATGATACACCCGAAGCACCCGAAGAAGCGGTTGAGCAGATAACCAAGGTTACAAAAAAGCAGGTGATTTCTGCGGCGCAAGGTGTGAATCTTCATACCGTATACCGCTTACTACCGCAAGATTATAATGGTTAAGTCTACCCCATTAAAGAAAGGAATTTCCTGATGAAGAAGCAAGTTTTTGAAAGTCCCATAGGTGAAAGCTATATAATGGCAGAACTCCCTAACGGACTTAAAATATACGTTATGGAAAAGCCGCAACA